>NZ_JBBNJY010000002.1:0-132372 GCF_040093295.1 Ruminococcoides bili | reverse complement strand
AACCCGCAATTTTTGAAAAAATTGAGTAAACTTTTTTTGTTTTTGGGAGGATAATTTAGCGTTAGCTAAATTTCAATGCCCGACTGACACTCCGCTAAACCATAATTTATCCCAACTTTTGATAAAGAATTCACTTCCAAACTTCTTCTGCAATTTCCTTTACAAGTGCGAGTTTAGCCCACTGCTGTTCTTCGGTTAGTTTGTTGCCGATTTCGCATGACGCAAAGCCACACTGCGGACTTAGGTAAAGTCTGTCAAGCGGAATGTATTTGCTTGCTTCTTTAATTCTTTCGATTACTGTCTGCTTGTCCTCAAGTTTCGGTGATTTTGTAGTGATAAGACCGAGAACAACTTTTTTGTTGCCGCTTACATATTTTAAAGGCTCAAAGCCGCCTGAACGCTCATCGTCAAATTCAAGGTAATACGCGTCAACATTTTCTCTGCCGAACAGTGGCTCTGCAACTGAATCATATGCACCGCTTGAGAAATATGCGGAATGATAGTTACCTCTGCAAATGTGTGTTGTAATAACCAAATCTTCAGGCTTGCCCTCAATTGCAAGATTATTTACTTTTAAGAGCTTTTCTTTAATATCTTCAAGGTTGTTTTCTTTGCCGTAACGAATTACACTGCCATCGGCAACGAGTACACCCCAGGTGCAATCGTCAAACTGAATGTTTCTGCAACCTGCGTTATATAAATCGTTAATAACCTTTTTATAACCGTTTGCAATGTCAGTAATAAGCTCGTCATCGGTTGCATAGAATTTTCTTGTTGTTTCAATATTTGCAGGAATAATCATCTGCTGGAAAAACTGAGCAGGTGCAGGAATTGTCTGCTTGGCAACAGTGTTTTCGTCTTCAAAAGTTTTTATAAATTTGTAGTGCTCAACAAACGGGTGGTTGTCAGCCGAGATTTTACCTGTAAGCCATGTATCGTCAATCAACGCAGGTTCGCCGTGGAATGCTACGCCCTTTTCTGTCTTTTTGTGTGCAACACCATTAAATCCCCACATAAAGTCGAGATGCCATGTTGCTCTGCGAAATTCACCGTCTGTTATAACCTTGTATCCTAATTCTTTCTGCTTTTTTACAAGGTCTGTAATGGCTTTGTTTTCAATTTCTGTAAGTTCTTCTTTTGTTATATTTCTTTTTTCAAAATCTGCTCTGGCTTTTTTTAGATAATCCGGTCTTAAAAAACTTCCTACATAGTCAAATCTGAATGGTACATTATTTTTACTCATAAATATTGCCTCCTTGTTCATTTGGTAAAAGTATAAGGTAAAAATCAATATTTGTAAAATACATAAAAAATGCAGTTGGCTATAGCTTTTAACTATAACCAACTGCACCTGTCGTTAATAAAAATATTAGTTTTTATCGTCGGAATTTGCCGAATAAACATCGGCTATTTCATTTATGGAGATATAGGCTTTCGGGTCAATATCGTGTACAAGTCTTTTCATTTTATCAACTTGAAAACGGTTTATTACAAAGTAAATCATTGTCTTTTTTGAACCTGAATAGTAACCCTTGGCGTCTATCATAGTAATACCGTTTTCAAATGTTTGCGAAAGTTTCTCACAAACAGCATCTGACTTGGTTGTAATAATAAAAGCGCCTTTTGCACGGTCAAAACCCTCTACAAAGAAATCTATCATTTTAACAGCCACGGCATAAGTTACTATGGAATAGAGCGGCAATATCCAACTGCCTATTACTATGCCGCAAATGATATAGAGAATTACATTGTAAATCATAATGAATGTGCCTATGCTTAAGTGAAGTTTTTTTGCAAACATTACGGCGAGAATATCTATTCCGTCCATAGCGCCGCCAAAGCGCATTGCAAGACCGCTGCCGCAGCCTGAAATTACACCGCCGAATATTGCGCATAAGAACAGGTCATTGCCCGCAAGGGGAGATATAAAGCTGACATCTATCGGTAAAATATCAGTTATTATCCATGCAACCAAAGAGTAAATGAATACCGTGTAAATTGCATATACGGTAAACTTTAGTCCCTCTCGTTTAAGACCGAGCAGAAACAGAGGAATGTTAAGTAAAATAAGTATAAGTGATAAACTGCACCATGCAGGAGTTTCTTGCGAAATAAGCATTGATGTACCTGAAATTCCGCTGTCGTAAAGTTTTACCGGAGCAAGAAACACAACTACGCCAAAAGCATTTATAATGCCTGCAAGCGTTAAGAACAGGAAATTTACTATTTTTAATTCTTTAAATGTACTGATAAAATTTTTCATTTATGCCTCCTTGTATTAAATATCACTTAATGTATTTGTTCAAGTGATTTAAGAATTTTTTGCAAAGCGGACTTAAAACTAATTTTTTATGACTGATATATCCTATACGCATATCTCCTTCCTTGATTAATGGGATTGAAATAATATTCGAACCGTTAAGACCGCTGTCAATTACTCCGCTGCAAACCGTATAACCGTTAAGACCTATCAATAAATTGAAAAGTGTGGCTCGGTCTGTTACACGAATATTTTTTTTGCGTTCTACAGTGCTGAAAATTTCTTCTGAATAATAAAAAGAGTTATGATTGCCCTGTTCAAAAGAAAGATAAGGGTAGTCTGCAAGCTCTTCCATAGTAACGGATTCTTTATTTGCAAGCGGATGTTCCGCCGTTACAAAAATATGAGGCTTTGCTATAAAAAGCTCATTAAAGCACAAACCTTTTGATTTAATGATTTTCGTAAGAGCCGCTTCGTTAAAAGCGTTTAAATAAATAATTCCGATTTCGCTTTTCATTGTAGCTACATCGTCAATTATCTCGTAAGTTTGAGTTTCTCTGATTGAGAAGTCATACTCGTTTTGAGGCAACTCTTTAATTAAATCTACAAACGCATTTACAACGAATGCATAATGTTGAGTGGAAACAGAAAAGCGCTGCTTATCCCTTACCGAGGTTTTATATGCACTTTCAAGCAGGTTAGCCTGTTCAAGCACCTGTCTTGCATAGCCTAAAAATTGTTCACCCTCGGTAGAAACAGCAACGCCTTTGTTGGTTCTGTTAAATATTGTAATGTTCATTTCTTTTTCAAGTTCACGGATTGCATTGGTCAGGCTCGGCTGTGAAATAAAAAGTTCCTTTGCCGCCTCGCTTATTGTACCTTTTTGAGCAACCGTGATAACATATCTCAGTTGTTGCAGAGTCATATTAATATTCCTTTATTTAAAATTAATGTTTACTGTTTTGATAAGAATTTACTATATTATAACATAAAATATAAATTGTGTAAATCTCTTATTTAAAAATAATTGTGATTCTTTGCGTGAAATATTATATATAATAAACAAATAAGCAAAAAAGTATATATGTTAAAAATCAGTTATGATAATATTACCTTAATTATGACATTTTATTTTATTTTTGTATAGACAACAACAAGAAATAATAATATAATTAATATTACTGTTATATTAGTTTGCATATGGCAGACAGAATTAAAAAGGAGAAAAGATATGGGCGGATATATGGGAGTAGCAGCCAAAGAGGACTGCGTTTTTGATTTGTATTTTGGTATTGACTATCACTCACACCTCGGCACAAGAAGAGGCGGTATGGTAGTTTACGATGACGAAAAGGGGTTTGACAGATCTATTCATAATATTGAAAATGCACCTTTCAGAACTAAGTTTGATAAAGATATGCAGAGTATGAAGGGCAGACTTGGCATCGGTTGTATTTCCGATTATGAGCCGCAGCCGCTTATGGTGCGTTCACATCACGGTACATACGCTATCACAACCGTAAGTAAAATTAACAATACAGACGAGCTCGTTCAGGAGATTTTCTCAAACGGCAATTCTCATTTTCTTGAAATGAGCGGCGGTGAAATCAACCCTACAGAACTTGTTGCCACACTTATAAATCAGAAAGAAAATCTTATTGACGGTATTAATTACGCACTCGAAAAGGTAGACGGCTCACTTTCACTTTTGCTTATGAATCCAAACGGCATTTACTGCGCAAGAGATAAGTACGGCAGAACTCCTATTGCTATCGGCAAGAAAGAGGACGCTTTCTGTGCCGCTTTTGAGAGCTTTTCATATAAAAACCTCGGTTACAGCAATTACAAAGAGCTTGGCCCTGGTGAGATTGTTGTTATTACAGATAAAAACTGCGTTACCTTAAAACAGCCCGGAAATGATATGAAAATATGCACATTCCTTTGGGTTTACTACGGCTACCCAGCAAGCTCATACGAGGGAATGAGCGTTGAGCAGATGCGTTACCTCTGCGGTGCAAAAATGGCAAAGAGAGATAATGTAAAGCCTGATGTTGTTGCAGGTGTTCCTGATTCGGGTATTGCACACGCAGTCGGATATGCTAATGAGTCGGGTATTCCCTTCTCAAGACCGTTTATTAAATACACTCCTACATGGCCACGATCATTTATGCCGACAATTCAGAGTCAGCGTAATCTTATTGCCAAGATGAAATTGCTTGCAGTTGAAGATTTAATCAGAGATAAGAGCCTGCTTTTAATTGACGATTCAATCGTGCGTGGTACTCAGCTTAGAGAAACCACAGAGTATCTCTTTGAAAGCGGTGCAAAGGAAGTTCATATCAGACCTGCTTGTCCTCCTCTTGTTTACGGATGTAAGTATCTCAATTTCTCACGCTCATCTTCTGAGATGGATCTTATTACAAGACGAGTTATCGAAAGACTTGAAAACGGCAATGTTACCGATGAAGTTTTAAAGGAATACACAAATCCGGATTCCGAAAAATATGAAAAGATGGTTGACGAGATTTGTAAGGAACTCAAGTTTACTTCACTTCGCTTTAACCGCCTTGACGATATGCTTGATTCCTGCGGTATAGATAAATGTAAACTCTGTACTTATTGCTGGAACGGTGAAGAATAAAAATAATCAAAAGTGAGCTGTAAAAAAACAGCCCAAATAAAAAACGACTGCATTCTAACCTAAAGGTAGAAATGCAGTTCAGCCTGTAGAAAAACTCGAAATTCAGATTGACTGGATTTCGAGTTTTTGAAATTTTAGAATAAATTTTAAATATCCCCTCATCACGGAAAAAATGTTAAGAGAGGAAGGCTAAAAGCCGAGGATACTTGCTGTTGATGAATTTGCAATCCATAAAGGACATAGTTACGCAACCTGCGTGATGGATCTGGAGCAGGGAGATATCTTTGGGTCGGAAAGGGCAGAGCGATGAAGGATTTTGAAAAGTTCTTTAAAGATGTGCCCTCCGACTCCTTATCGGCAGTCATCGCGGTAGCGATGGACATGAACGCATCTTACAACAAGCTTGTAACAAAGCATTTGCCCAAAGCACGGATTGTATATGATCGGTTTCATATGCAGTCGCAATTTGGCAGAGATGTTCTCGGTGTTGTTCGTCTGGATGAAGCTCGCAGGCTTCAACAACAAGATCAAGGTCGCTAAACGAATCGGCTACGGTTACCGTGACGACGACTTCTTCTTTACCCTGATTCGCTATCTTTCTATTTCTTCTGTCCGTTCACCATCCCACAAAAAATCGTGATGAACCTAATATTTACTAAAAAACGCCGACCGATACAGTCTTTATGTATCGGTCGGCGCTATATTATAAAGTGTTTAACTATCCTTAAGCAGTTTTACCTGTATAGAGCTGATAATACTTACCCTTCTGCTCTATAAGTTGTTCATGTGTGCCCTTTTCTATAATTCTGCCGTGCTCAAGAACAATAATACAATCTGAATTTCTTACGGTTGAAAGTCTGTGAGCAATTACAAATGTTGTTCTGCCCTTCATCAGCTTATCCATACCGTCCTGTACAATTTTTTCTGTACGGGTATCAATTGAACTTGTTGCCTCGTCAAGAATAAGTGCAGGCGGATTGGCAACTGCGGCTCTTGCGATTGCAAGCATTTGGCGTTGTCCCTGGCTAAGGTTTCCGCCGTCACCTGTAAGAACCGTATCGTATCCGTGCGGAAGTTTACGGATAAAGCTGTCTGCGTTGGCAAGTTTAGCCGCCGCAATAACTTCTTCATCGGTAGCGTCAAGTCTGCCGTAACGGATATTTTCCATTACTGTATCTGTGAAAAGATGCGTTTCCTGCAATACAATACCGAGAGAGCGTCTTAAGTCAGCTTTCTTAATCTTATTGATATTTATGCCGTCATAGCGGATTTTACCGTCCTGAATATCGTAAAATCTATTGATAAGGTTAGTAATTGTAGTTTTGCCTGCGCCTGTTGAGCCGACAAACGCAATCTTCTGACCCGGCTTTGCATAAAGGTCAATATTATGGAGAACCATTTTATCATCTGTATAGCCAAAGTCAACATCGTCCATTACAAGGTCGCCCTTGAGCTGACGGTACTCTGTTGTGCCGTCCTCGCTATGAGTATGTTTCCATGCCCACACACCTGTTCTCTCTTCAGACGGTTCGATTTTGCCGTCAACAATTTTAGCATTGACAAGATTTACATATCCGTCGTCCTCTTCAGGTTTTTCGTCAAGAAGTTTGAAAATTCTGTCTGCACCTGCAAGAGCCATAATAATGCTGTTGAGTTGCATACTGATCTGATTAATCGGCTGGCTGAAATTTTTGTTAAATGTCATAAATGCCACAAGTCCGCCAAGTGTAAGTCCTGCAAAGTGATTAAAAGCAAGCACACCGCCGACTATTGCGCAAAGCACATAGCTGATATTACCGAGCTGTGCATTGATAGGCATAAGAATATTTGCAAATTTATTTGCATTATATGCGCTGTCAAAAAGTTTGTCGTTGAGTTCGTTAAATTCTTCAACAGCCTTACCCTCGTGATTAAATACCTTTACAACTTTCTGACCGTTCATCATTTCTTCAATGTAGCCGTTTACCTTGCCGAGGTCATCCTGTTGGGCCGTAAAATATTTACTGCTCTTGCCACCGATTTTGCCCGATACAATAAACATTACCGCAACCATAACAAGTGTAAGAAGTGTAAGCGGAATACTGATTGAAATCATACTTACAATTACAGATACGATTGTAATTGTACTTGAGAAAAGCTGAACCATACTCTGGCTAATCATCTGACGGAGAGTATCAATATCATTTGTATAAACCGACATAATATCGCCGTGAGAATGAGTATCGAAGAATTTAATCGGTAAACTCTCCATATGTGAGAAAATATCAATTCTCAAATTACGCATTGTACCCTGTGTTACATAAACCATAAGTTTTGAATACGCAAAAGTTGAAGCAGCACCGAGCAAGTAAAAACCTGCTACTCTTGCTATTGCGAAAAGCAAGGGAGTAAAATCAGGTGAACTTGTATTCATAAGCGGAGTGATGTAATCATCAATAAGCGACTGAATAAATAATGTACCCTGTACATTTGCAAGTACACTGACGATAATACATATAAATACGATTATCATATGGATTTTATAATTTTTAAAGGTATATCCTAAAATTCTTCCGAGGATTTTTCCCGGATTTTTAACCTTAGGTTTTGCACCCATCTGGCGTCTTCTGCCGCCACCCATAGGACCCGGCATTACATCTCCCCCTTTGCATCAAAATCACCGCTACCCTTAGTCTGGGCCTCATAAATTTCGGTGTAAATATCATTTTTGTTCAAGAGTTCATCATGCGAGCCTACTCCGCTGATTTTACCGTTATCAAGAACTATAATCTTATCGGCATTCTGAACACTTGAAATTCTCTGTGAAATAATAAGCTTTGTTGTATTAGGAATTTCCTCTGCAAAAGCCTTTCTTATCTTTGCATCCGTTGCTGTATCGACCGCACTTGTAGAGTCGTCAAGAATAAGAATTTTAGGCTTTTTAAGTAATGCTCTCGCAATACAGATACGCTGTTTCTGACCGCCCGATACATTAGTACCGCCACGCTCAATAAATGTATTATACTTTTCGGGGAATGTCTGAATAAAATCATCAGCGCACGCAAGTTTGCAGGCATTTACACATTCCTCTTCCGTTGCGTTTTCGTTACCCCAACGGAGGTTATCTAAAATTGTACCGCTGAAAAGTACATTTGACTGAAGAACTACAGATACCTCGTCACGGAGCTTTTCAAGGTCATACTCTTTAACATTTCTGCCGCCGACAAGAACTTCACCGCTTGTTACATCGTAAAGTCTGCCGATAAGGTTTACAAGACTTGTTTTAGAGCTGCCCGTACCGCCAATGATACCGACTGTTTCGCCTGACTTGATCTTTAAGTTAATATCGTCAAGTACAGGTTCTGCACCTGTTTCGTTATAACTGAAATATACATCTTTAAATTCAATACTGCCGTCAGGCACATTTTTAACAGGATTTTCGCCGTTTGTAAGGTTACTCTTCTCGTTGAGAACACCTGCTACACGCTTTGCACTTGCGGCACTCATAGTAATCATTACAAATACCATACCGAGCATCATAAGTGACATAAGAATGTTCATACAATATGTAAGCATACTTGTAAGCTCACCTGTTGTAAGTGTTGAACCGACAATCATATTTGCGCCAAACCAGCTTATTGCAATGATACAAGCATAAACGGTAAGCTGCATTATAGGCGTTACAGATACCATACAGTTTTCAGCCTTAACAAAAAGTTTGTAAAGGTTGTTTGCGGCTTTTGAGAATTTTTTGGTTTCGTGATCCTCACGAACGAAAGCCTTTACTACTCTGATACCGGATACATTCTCCTGAACGCTTGCGTTCAAATCATCGTACTTTTTAAATACCTGATTAAAGTATTTCATAGTAAATTTCATAAGGGAAGCAAGAACAATCGCAAGAAAAATAATTGCAACGAGGTACACACTTGCAAGTTTTGCGTTGATTATAAATGCCATAACCATTGCACAAATAAGGCTTGTCGGTGCACGCATACACATTCTGAGTATCATCTGATACGCATTTTGTAAGTTGGTTACATCGGTAGTAAGTCTTGTAACAAGACCTGCGGTTGAGTATTTATCAATGTTTGAAAACGAAAATGTCTGAATATTCGCAAACATTGAGCGGCGAAGATTTCGTGCAAAACCGGCTGATGCCTTTGCACCGAAGCTGCCGCCGAGAATACCGCAGATAAGTCCGCCGATAGCACAAAGAACCATTCCTCCTCCGACAAAGAGAATATGATTCATATCGCCTTTGTTGATACCGTCATCAATAATTGAGGCCATAAGAAGCGGGATAAGCGTTTCAAAAACAACCTCAAGTATCATAAAAACAGGCGTCAGTACAGATTCTTTTACAAATCCCTTAATCTGTTTTGATAAAGTTTTTATCATACTTTTTCTCCTTTACCATATTATTGTCCCGAAATGCCTGTCTTAAGTTTTCGTATTAAAAACAAAAAGGTTTGCTTTTCTTCGGGTGTAAAAATACTGTCAAATTCCTGCTCGTTAGATATAATTGCTTTATCTATCGAGCTTTTTATGCTCATTCCCTTTTCGGTAAGCACAATTTTTTTAAGTCTTGCATCATTTTCAACAGACTCTCTCTTTATGTACCCCTTTTTTTCCATAAGCTGTAAAATATTAGTTACGGATGAGCGTGAAATTGAAAACTCGCTTTCAAGATTTTTCTGGAAAATATCGTTGTCCTGATTATTGTAAAGATACGCGATTATCCAGCCGTGCATAATCGTTACCTTATCCACACCGTTTTTTGCCGCACTTTCAAGCATTTTCCTGTGCATAAGGTGGTTTACCGCCTTAATTTCGTGACCTATTGCGTCACATATATGGCAATCCTTTTCAAAATTTTTCTCTGTATCCGCATTTAATTTTTCGTCCTCCCCAAACATATCACACACTAAAAAACACCTCCGAATCGTAACTCAATATAAGTTCGGTATAAAACTGTTATATATTAAATTGTTTGATACCGAACTTTTATAACATTATAGTCTTTTTGTTTTTATTTGTCAAGAACTAATTTTAATTTTATGTAAGACAGCTTTACGCTGTCATTTTTTGTTGTAGCGCTGTAGCGTCATTTATATTAATTTTTCCGTTATCATCTAAATCTGCCGAATATAACACAAATTTTTCTTCATCAGAACATTCTGTTTTAATAATATCCGCACTCAAATTCTGCACTGTTTTAACATCGTTATCGTTAATTTTACCGTCGGCATTTACATCGCACTCTTTCAGCATAAATCCTGTTCCCACAATCACAAAATCCGTATTGCCGTCATCAAGCATTTTTTGCACTACGGTTTTTTTAGCCTTAAAAGTGTATGCGCCTACCGTTGAAAACCTGAGTTTATTCTGTGAAATTTCATTTTTATAATTACTGAAAAACTCGTCCGACTTGCCGTTTACAATACCTTTTTTCTCAAGATATGCGTTAAGATTACCGATTATCTGTGTACAATATGCGGGGTCTGCGGTTATTTTTTCCGTATCAATATCATTTGCAATATAAAACATTGATAAATAAAACATTATTTTCGGACTGCTTAAATCAAGACCGCAATATACAATTGCGTCTACAGTATCTTCGTCATTATAATTTTTCAGAGCGGTCCTTGAACATCCGTTCATAAGTGTAAAGTATTCTTTGGCATTTTCAAGTGAAAAATCTGCCTTTGAAGTTGCAGATACGCATATCATACCGGAAATCATTATTGAAACAGCAAGTGCCGTACAGGTAAATTTTTTTAACATAAAAAGCACCTCCTGAGTTAGTATAACTCAAAAAGGCGCTTTAACACACTTATTATTTACTTTTCCTTTTAACTTTCCGTTTTATCAGTGAAACTAACTTTTTAAATGAAAATTTCTTTATAGTGTCGTGATAAACATAATTTATTTCAGCACATATCATTAACAGCAGCATTAAAAAATACAGCAAAACCATTATGATAGCAAGACCTGTGATTACGCCGTAAACAGAAAAACCGTTAAAACTTTTTACATATATTGAGATTCCGAGAGCCAATACAAACCACGAAATTGTACACAAAACCGCACCCGGAAGTTGAGATTTAAAATTATATTCCTTTTTCTGCTCTTTGGAAATACACGGGAAATTCCTGTATATAGACGCAAAAGTAAAAGTCAGAATTAAAAATACAAGTAAATATCTTGATCTGAAAATTGCTGTAATTATGTTTGGTAAACTGCTTATAAACGGTTGGATCCAATCGTCAAGATATGAACCGAGAGCAATTATTACCAACGACGCAGACATTAATATAAAGAAAATAACAGTATAAAACATTGCACGAAAGCGCAAAACTATCCACATACGGTTTTCATATGCATCATAAACTCTGTTAAGTCCGTTAGTGATTGCATGTATTCCCTGCGATGCAGACCACAATGTAACCACAATTGAAACAAAAGAAATTCCGATAGTATTCTGATATGTTTCGGTTAAAAAATACTTTATCTGTGTAAGAAATACATCTGTAAATACACTTTGCAGCGCCTGTTCAATAAACGAAGTCGATATATGCAAGCCTTGCAGAATCGACAAACAAAACGCTAACAAAGGAACAGATGAAAGCACAATAAAAAAAGCAGACTGTCCGGCTATGGCAAAAATATTATCGTGAATACATTTGCTTATTATAGGATCATATTTTTTCATTATTTTATCATAAAAAGCAAAAGCTTTTTTTACTGCTTTCATAGCAAATCTCCTGTTTTATGAGTAGATATAATGTAATGTATTTATATGACACTTAGGACTGATTTAATCTGATTTAAAAAAATTATCGAGCCATAATCACGCTATCGGTTTTAAGTTCTACTATGTTATTGATTTTTTCGTCATCTTTTAGAGGTACTTCAATAAGCATAAGACAAACGCCCTTTGATTGATTGCTGTCCTTTGATTTCTGATATTGAACACACGGAACCTGCGAACTGATTGCATAGCTAAGTCCCCTAAAGCTGACTCTGTCTGCCGATGATTCAAGCTCAACAGGAGCAACATAAAGGCAATTGCTGTTAAAAAATCCGTCACTGTAGTTGCGGCTGAAATTAAGCAATTCACTCATATTTACCGAACCTTTGTAAGAGCTGCAAAAATTTTCATACTCGCTCATACTGTATATTCCTTTTGTGCCGTATGACGGGAGCTTTGAAAAGTTTGTTACATTAACAGACTCTGTGTAGTAAAAATGAGCCATATCATTATTGCTCACATCATTATAATAACCATCGGAAGAAAGATAGACATATCTTACCGTAAATATTGATGTATTTATACTCAAAAAACCTGCCGCAACAAGCATTACAAGCGGCAGAGCGGCAAAAGTAACTCTTTCTTTTATTTTTGCCTTAACAAAAAGCAGAATATACAAAATCAGTACAAATGATATGCCTGCAATGACATACATATAAAACGGCTGTTTGTATACATACATCATAAATTCGGAAAAACCAAACAGCAATTCCGCTATTATCAGAACCGCTAAATCAACCGAACGCAAGTCAATTGACATTTTTCTGTATCCATGTACTGTGGCGGCAACAATTATTAATGTAAGAGCCTCAAGAATTACGCTGAGCAAACCGACATACTCCGAACTTTTAAGCATTAACTGAACCGTAACAAAAAACATAGTTTCGACTATTGCAAGTACCAACAGTACAAAAGAAAGCACCGTAAGTCTGTGATTACTGCGAATACGCTTTATCTGCTCCTGATACTGCTGCATTTCTTTTCCGCTAAACGGAAATCTGTCAGTAGTATCTCCATAAAAACTAAATCCTCTCATTTTTTCACCTTTCAAAACTTCATAAAATATTTATCAACAAACGACAATTTCATATTATCATTTGCCATATCATATTATCATTTGCAATATAAATTATATACAATTTTGCTTATAAATTCAAGTATAATTGCTATTAAATATATTTTTCTTGATAATTTGACAAAAAGCCCCTATTGTGATAACATATTAGTCAAGCAGTTCGTAACCATCCTGCTCGAGCAATTAACCAAAAGGGGCTTGCTCAATCAAAACTAAGGAGGAAAGGCATAGGACTTACTGTGTCCGTACACCCCCTGTGGGTGTTTTTTTATGCCAAATTTATGGAAAGGTACAGTATAATTCACGAAAAAAACAGTCGTGAAATTGTCCTTCTGCGTGGCAGTGGGTGTGTTTATACCAAATGCACATTCTGCGACTATTACAGTGACAGCTGTAAAAATGAAGAAGAAAATTTCAGGCTGAACAGCAAGGTGCTTGAAAATGTAACAGGCATCTTTCAAAACCTTGAAGTAATAAACTCGGGGTCGGTGTTTGAACTTGACAAAAATACCGTCGAGCTTATAAAAAAGGTTTGCAAACAAAAGAATATCCACACAATTCATTTTGAGTCGCACTATCTTTACAACAACAGAATTGCTGATTTGAGAAAAGAGTTTTCCGACTTTACGCTTAAAATGAAACTCGGTCTTGAAACCTTTGATTATGATTTCAGAGAGAATGTGCTTAAAAAGGGAATCAAAGAAAAAAATCCCGAAAAAATCTCTGAAAATTTTGATGAAGCTAATTTCCTTTTTGGAATTAAAGGTCAGACCGTTGAGTCTATAAGAAACGATATTGAACTTGGACTCAAATATTTTGAACGAATTTGCATTAATATAATGTGCGAAAATTCCACAAGCGTAAAACCCGATAAAGAACTTATAAAGGCTTTTATAAAAGAAATTTATCCTATATATAAGGATAACGACAGAGCCGATATTTTAATTAACAATACTGATTTTGGAGTGGGTGACTGATATGCCAAACGAACTTATACTTATATGTTCCGTAGTATTTATTTACGGTGCAGCACTTTTAGGATACAAATTTTTTGGAAAAACAGGACTTTATTGTATATCTGTAATTGCAACTATTCTTGCAAATATTGAAGTTACAATAATGATAAACGCATTCGGAATGGAACAAACACTCGGTAATGTTCTTTTTGCCGTAACATTTTTGATAACCGATATTTTGTCGGAATGTGAAGGCAAAAAAGCCGCACAAACCGCCGTATATGCCGGTATATTCTGTTCAATATTCTTCCTTGTGCTTTCGCAAAGCTGGATGCTTTATACGCCAAGCGCAACAGATACAATTATGCCGTCAATAAAAGCAGTGTTCTCAAACACACCACGAATGATTCTTGCATCTCTTGTTGTATATGCCGTAAGCCAGATGTTTGATGTTTGGCTTTACCATAAATGGTGGAATTTTACAGAAAAGAGGTTTGGCAGCAAACGCAGATTTTTGTGGCTTAGAAATAACGGTTCAACACTTATCAGTCAGATTCTTAACACTGCTCTTTTCACAGTATTCGCTTTCTGGGGCACATACGATATTCCGACACTTATTTCAATTTTCATTTCAAGCTATGTTATCTATATTTTCACAAGTTTGCTCGATACCCCGTTTGTTTATATTGCAAGAAAAATTCATGATAAAAAGCTTAATGCAAAATCCGAAAAAGCATAAAACTTTCCTGACAGTTCATTTGAATTGTCAGGATTTTTATTGCAAAAAACTATGCGAATATGCTATAATTTTACAGGTGATTTTATGTACTACACATACATACTGCGGTGTTGCGACAATACCCTTTATACAGGTATTGCCTTGGATATAGAAAAAAGAATGAACGAGCATTTTTTGCAAAATGAAAAATGTGCAAAATACACCCGCACTCATAAAGCTAAAAAACTCGAATCGCTGTGGATAAGCGAAAACCGAGCCACAGCCTCTAAACTTGAATACCATATTAAACATCTTACCAAAAAGCAAAAAGAAGAAATCATATCCTTAAAAAGCCTTGATGTATTAAAAGATAAACTTCCGATTGAAAATTATAATTATTCCGATATGAAATTAAATTCCGTAAACTAAGCAAAAAGTCCGACCGTCGAAGTCGGGCTTTTATTTTTTATCAGCTTTACATTTGGATTTTGAAATTACCATTCTTTCAATTTCATTGTCGCTGACATACAGAGGTACAAATACAACAATTTGCATATCCGCAGTTATTTTTATTGCTGCGCTTTTTCTTTTGCTTCGTCTTACCTCAACATTATATTCGCCTATCTTCATTTTCATCATTCCTTTATACGCAAATTTTAGCATAACCGCACCTGCTTAGCAAGCTGTTGCAAATAAAATTTTTTTGGTATAAAATTATTAATAAATATTATTCTTCACACAAAACACAAATAAAAAAGTTACTTTATATATGGTGATTGCAATGTACAAAATACTTCTTGTAGAAGATGACAAAAACATAAGAGAAATGGTTGTTGAGTATTTTTCTAACAAAGGCAAAGGAAACTTTCCTGTTTCTGTTGCGGCAAACGGAGAAATCGGACTGCAAATGGCATATGAAAATCCATATGATTTACTTCTGCTCGATGTAAACCTGCCCAAAATGGACGGATTTTCTATCTGTAAAGAGGTCAGACGATACAGCGATGTGCCTATTATGTTCATTACCGCACGGGTAAACGAAGAAGATGTGCTTAACGGCTATGCCCTCGGATGTGACGATTACATAATAAAACCTTTTGCCCTGCCTGTTCTTTTTGAAAAGGTAAAGGCTCTTATCAAGCGGTCAAAGGGACTTGTGCGTTCCTCTGTACTTACGGCAGGAACTCTTACACTGAATCCAAACAACGGAATCGTAATTTCCGACGGTGACGAAGTTGATTTGACAGCTAAAGAATACAAAATACTTAAATTTCTTTTAGAGAATAAAAATATTGTTATTTCACGCTCAAAACTAATAGAAAATTTGTGGGGTTACGATTCTGAGGTTGACCATAGGGTACTTGACACCCACATTAAAAATCTACGAAAAGCGCTGAAGGGCAATTCAAAGCTGATTAAAACAGTAATCGGCAGAGGATATAAAATAGAGGAATAATTATGAATAAAAAGCTGAAAAAAGAAAATAGAAAAATTCTCATAAATATAATTTCAATAGTTCTGCTTATTTGCCTGCTGACAATCGGTACTTTTTCTTACCTGACATACAATTTCACAAAACAAATCGATCAATATCAGGCTGAACTGCAATCTAACTATATTTATGACAATACAAAATATATTGATATAACCGAAAGCGGTCAAATAAGTACATTTATTGTGACAAATCTCAACAATTACTATTACGGTAATTCCTCATACAATGACATATATCTATCATTGGAAAATGATTACTATAATATTTCGGTTGACAGTGCAAATAAAATGACAATTGAACTTGACGATTATTATTCAAGTTTTGATACTTTTTCCGATACCGATAACATGGTAAATGATTACAGCCTGGGGGGTTATCTTGATTATTTTACTCTCCGAAACAGTATGACCGATGAGCAGTATAATAAAATTGCCGATTATCTTAATTCCGAACCGGACGAAAACGGTAATTATTATATTTTGTCCGTCAATCAATATGCAATGGATAATTACAACGGCGTCGGTACAGATGAGATGATACCAATACGATTAGAAATTCTGCGTACAAACGAAAACCATGTTTGGTATGCCGAAGATGAACATATTGAGTATTTTGACTTATCATCAGACAAAATAAGCGAGATAAAAGAATTACAAAAACAAGCGGAAGAAAATTACAAAAAAAATAATGATAGCGCTTCCGATACCGTATTAATCGGACCTATTCACTCAATAGGCGATATAAAGAAAAATGAAATTACAAAGGATTTTTTCTTTAACGGAGGCAAGGAAAACGAATTAAAAGAATACAACAAAAATAATCCCGAAGATTCTGATATTTTCACCGCATATATACCTCTTGATGATTTTTCATTTATATACAGACAAATCTATGAAGCAAACCCAAATTATACAGATGGATTTTCATCTGTTGATGAGATGAACTCATATAATCAAAAAACATGCAAGATTTGTATATATCAAAAGCTTGAACCTCTGAAAGCCTGTATGCCTACTCTTATAATCGGCAACAGCATTATTCTTGCTTTCTTTATTTTAATCGGCATTTTGCTTTCTCTGATTATTTGGAGAAACTTTAAAAACAGGGCAATCCGAGAACAACACAGAATAGAAATGACAAACGCAGTTGCCCACAATCTTAAAACACCTCTATGCATAATAAACGGTTTTTCCGAAAATCTGCGAGAAGAAAGCGGCTATCTTACAAAGCAACATTACATAAATGTTATTCAGGAACAAGCAAATGAAATGGATATACTCGTACATAAAATGCTTGATTTCTCAAAACTTGAAACAGACTCTGCAAAACTTAATATAAAATCGTTCAATATTAAAACAGAACTTGAAAATATTGCGAAGAAATACAATGATATTTCAAGTAAAAATATTATCGTAACTGCAGATGACAAGGAAATTTTTGCAGACAAAGAACTTATGGAGCTTGTGTTTGAAAATCTGATTGAGAATGCTGTTAAATACTCAAAAGATAATTCCGATATTAAAATATCCTTTGCAAATAATAATTTTAATATTTCAAACGAATGTGATGAAATTTCTAAAAAAGATTTAAAAAAGATATGGAAACCGTATAACCGTTTGGAAAAAGACGAAGAGGTGCGTGGCACAGGTATAGGACTTTCCATAGTAAAGCATATTCTTAAACTGCATAGAATAAAGCCGTATACCGAATATTCGGGCGGCAGATTGATTATCGGATTTTATATTTAAGGTTATGTCTTGAATTTGCCGATAATCTTAATAAATTATGGTTTAACGCACAAGTTAAGCGGAATAATTAAAAAATTCAGTTTTAAAGGTTGACCAAACTTTTATAATTGATTGGCAAATCAATTTGCTAAACCATAATTACTCAATTTTCATATAAAAGCCGCTCTGCACATAAAATACAGAGCGGTTAATTTTATAAGTTAATTATTCTCTTTTGGTTTTCTTCTTTTATGCTTTTTCTCTGTGAGCGGAGTCATACTCTTGGCACAAATAAGCATAGTGGAAGAATTATGCAATAATGCAGACATAGACGGAGAAATAAGACCTAAAAATCCCGAAGCCATCAGTGCTGAATTAAAACCTACAATAAATCTGTAATTGCGGTTAATTCTATCCATTAATGTCTGACTTATTGTTCTTATTCTCGCTAGTTCGGTAAGGTCGGAGCTTTTGATTGTAATATCTGCGGTTTCTCTTGCAATATCAGACGCATCTCGCATAGCAACAGATACATTTGCAGCCGCAAGCGCCGGTGTATCGTTAATACCGTCACCAACCATAATTACGCCCTTGCTGCTCTTCTTGAGTTCTTCAACATATTTATGTTTATCCTCGGGAAGTACCTGACATTTATATTCGGTAATGCCAAGCATTTCTGCGGTCATTTGAGCCGCTTTCTGACTGTCGCCGGTAAGCATTACAACTCTTTCAATACCCTGATTTCTAAGCATTTGAATAGCTCTCGCAGCCTCTTCTCGTGGTGGGTCACTTATACATAACGCACCGACAAGCACACCGCCGATAGCAAGATAAAGCACAGAGCAAGCGCCTGATTTTTCATCAATAGTTTTCTGCTGTTCTTCGGTTACAGAAATCTGCTCGTCCTCCACTACAAAATGCTTACTGCCTATTACAGCCTTTTTGCCGTGCAGTGTGGTTGCAATTCCGTGTGCAACAATATACTGAACATCAGAGTGCTCCTCTATGTGAGATAATCCTCTTTCATTCGCTGCATTTACAACGGCATTCGCAACGCTGTGAGGGAAATGCTCCTCAAGACAAGCTGCAATTTTGAGTATTTCTTCCTCTGAATAATCACTGAAAGAAATTACTTTTTCAAGCTTCGGCTCGGCATTTGTCAGTGTACCTGTTTTATCAAATACAATGGTATCTGCGTGAGCATATGCCTCAAGATACTTACCGCCTTTAACGGTAATATCGTGGTCGGCCGCCTCCTTGATTGCGGAAATAACCGCAATCGGAGTAGAAAGTTTGATAGCACAGGAATAGTCAACCATAAGCAAAGAAACAGCTTTGGTAATATTCCTTGTAAGAACCAAAGTAGCCAAGAAACCTAAAAAGCTGAACGGTACAATTCTGTCTGCCAAGGTTTCGGCACGGCTTTGTACTCCTGCCTTAAGATTTTCCGAATTATCAATAAGGTCAATAATTTTACTTATTTTTGTGTTTGAAGAAAGAGCCTTTACATTAACTACAATGTTTCCCTCTTCCACAACAGTACCGGCAAATACGGTTATACCCTCACGCTTTGCAACAGGGAGCGGCTCACCTGTCATAGACGACTCGTTTACTGTTGCCTCACCCGATACAACAACACCGTCAACAGGAATAACATTGCCTGTCTGTACTCTGATGTTATCACCCTCTGTCAATTCAGACATAGGAATAAGTACTTCTGAATTATCATCGGTTACAAGCCATACCTTGTCCGCCTTAACAGCAAGGCTGTCCGTAAGCACAGCTTTTGTACGGGCATGAGTATAATCCTCGAGCATACCGGATACGGTAAGCAAGAACATTATTGTTCCTGCGGTTTTAAAGTTTCTCTGTAACAAGCAGGTTGCAATTGACGCACCGTCAAGCACATCAACATTAAGTTTGCAGTTCCAAAGTGCCTTTAAAGCCTTTTTTATGTATTTTATACTTGTGTAAATTGTAACTACCATTCTGATAGGTGCGGGCAAAAGCCATTTTTGCAAAAGTCTTTTTGCCACGCAAGAAATCAGATTATGTTTAAAATTATTATCAATATCTTGAACGCTGACAGTTTTCTTTGCCTCAACTTTTACAAGAGAACTGCGCTCTATTGACGCTATAACATCAATTACATTCTGACGATAACCTTTGTCATACATAACAAGGATACCGCCGTTTTCGGAATTCACTTCAACCTTTTTTACATAATTTTTCTCTATAAGAAAATTATAAATACAACCCTCATACGCCTTATCAAAAGCATATGTGCCGCAGCGGAATCTGATTCGCTGCGGCTTATCATATACAATAGAATATTTCATTATTCTTCAACTTCTGTTTCAGTTTCTGTTTCAATGCCGGCTTCTGCCTTTGCATCGTAGCAAAGATCTGCCGCATCGTCTTTCATGCTCTGGAATTTAGCCTTAGCATCTTTCTGAAGCTTCATACCTTTTGCAAGACCGGTTACTGCAACGCTGCGAGTCTTTGGTGAAGTAAATACTTTTTTACCTACAATAACTGCTGCTGCACCTGCAACAACGCACCATAATTTTTCATTTTTTAAAAAATTCTTCATAACTGTTCCTCCTAAGATTTATGATAATTATATTATACTCATTTGTCACAATTTGTCAATACTGTAAGAAAAGCCTAACCGAAATTTGTAGGTTATCCCAAACCAACATCTAAAATCATCATAATTACGAACCCAATTGCAACTCCGATTGTACCGATATTTGAGTGTTTTCCGCTCTGCGATTCGGGTATTAATTCTTCCGTTACAACATAAATCATAGCACCTGCCGCAAAAGACAACAGATACGGCAGAATTTGTGTTACTATTCCCGCAAAAATCAAAGTAATCATTGCACCTATCGGTTCAACCACACCCGAAATCACGCCGTAATAAAATGATTTTAACTTTGAACAGCCGCCGTCTTTGAGCGGCAGAGATATTATTGCTCCCTCCGGGAAATTCTGAATTGCAATTCCGACTGCAAGTGAAATCGCACCTGCCACGGTTATACCCGTATTTTCTGTAATTGCACCTGCCAAAGTTACGCCTACAGCCATACCTTCCGGAATATTATGCAATGTAACCGCAAGCACAAGCATAGTATTTTTTGAAAGTCTTGACTTTACACCCTCAGGTTTGTCACTGTTAAGATGCAAATGAGGGATTACACTGTCAAGCAAGAGCAAAAATCCTATTCCGAGCAAAAATCCCACCGCAGCAGGCAGCCATTCGATTACATTTTGTTTAGCGGACATTTCAACAGACGGAATTATCAGCGACCACACCGATGCGGCTATCATTACTCCCGAGGCAAAACCGAGTAAAAATTTCTGGAATTTTTCGTTGATTTTATTTTTTGTAAAGAAAACCATTGCAGAACCCAAAGAAGTTCCTAAAAACGGTATTAAAAGTATTGCTGTTTGTTGATAAAGCATCTTCCACCACCTTATATTATTGTTTTATAATATGCAAAGAAAGTCTGTAAAAAGCAGTCTTTCTTTACATGTTTATGCATTAATTTTCCAACCTGCCGCTTGCTGTCGGGCATTAACAAAGTTCTTGTAAATTCCGCCCTCCTGCATAAGCTGCGTATGTGTTCCGAGCTGTGCTATTTTGCCGTTTTCCACAACAACAATCTGATCTGCATTGCGCACCGTCTTTAATCTGTGCGCAATCATAATTATTGTTTTTTCCTTTGTAAGAGCGTCAATCGCTTCAACAAGCTCTTTTTCGTTTTCGGGGTCAACATTTGCGGTAGCTTCGTCCAAAATAATTATAGGTGCATTTTTCATAATTGCTCTTGCTATTGAAATTCTCTGTTTTTCACCGCCTGAAATACTTGCACCACCCTCACCTATCACTGTATCGTAACCATCGGGCAAACTCATAATAAAATCGTGGCAGCAAGCCTTTTTTGCGGCAGTTACAATTTCTTCTCTTGTAGCGTTTTCTCTGCCAAAAGCAATGTTATTTGCTATGGTATCCGCAAAAAGATAAACATTCTGGAACACAAAGCTAAAGTTTTTCATAAGGCTGTCCATACTGTATTCCCGTACATCAATACCGCCCAGTCGGATATTACCTCCGTCAACATCCCAAAACCTTGAAATAAGATTGCAAAGGGTTGATTTGCCTCCGCCTGACGGGCCGACAACTGCGGTTGTGGTCTTTTGCGGGATATGCAATGAAATGCCGTCAATAATTTTTCGTTTGTCATATGAAAATTCAATATTATTAACATCTATATCGTAGTTTTGCGGAATAATATCTTTTCCGTCAATATCCATTGTATCAAGGTCAAGAATTTTCTGCGCTTTGTCAATACAAATATCAATCGTACGCAAAAGTGCCGAGTAACTTCCTGCCTGTTCAAGACTTGAGTAAAGCATAAATGCGCAAATTGTCATACCAATGCAGATCATAAGGCTCATAGAACCGTTAAGATAAAGCAAAACCGAAACAAACATCATAACCGCACCCGTAAGTTTTGTTATAATATTCTGAATTGTCATATACGGAATAAATGCAAATTCCATTTCGGTGTTTACTTTTACATTGTTATCAATAGCTTTATTCAGTTTTTTAGTTTGCTTGCCGAAAAGGTTGTATGATTTAACTTCCGCTATGCCTTGCACATACTCCATTATTTCACTTACAAGTTTTTGGTCCGATTCAACTTTTTCGGCAGAAAGTTTATCGCCTGCTTTTTGTAGAAGAGAATTAACAACAAAAAACAAAATTACACCTGCGGCGGCAATAAGACCTATTCTGAAATCAAAACATAACAGCATTACAATTATAAGCGCTGTATTTAAAATCCCCTGTGTGCTCATCATTACAACTCGGGTTGCAACATCTCCGAGATTTTCCATTGTATTGGTTGCTACGGAGGTAATTGAACCAAGGCTGTTCTTATTAAAATAGCCCATTGGGAGATAACGCAAATGCTGTGCAATTTCAATTCTCTTGTTTGCCGCCGCATTATAACCTGCTTCTGTCTGCAGCATAGCTGATTTTTTCCTTACAAAGAAATCAACCGTAATTGAAACAAACATTATAGCAAGCGACAAAAATACAGTTTTTGAACTAAGTGTATTATCGGTTATATCCATAAGAACAATCATAATCGCAGGGATTTTCATAGCCTCGCAAACAGCCTGAATAACTCCGAGCACGATTGAAATTTGAAACTTCTTTTTATTTACACTTCCGCAAAAATCAAAAAACTTATTTAAAATTTTAAGCATTAATATCACCTCCGTTATCTTTAACAGAAATATGAGCCTGCCACATTTGCTTGTATAATCCGTTATCCTCAAGCAATTCCTTGTGAGTTCCCTGTTCGCAAACTCTGCCGTCGTCAATAACAAAAATTTTGTCTGCGTCTGTAATTGTAGAAAGTCTGTGTGCAATTACAATTAAAGTTTTGCCTGCCACAAGTTTTGCAACAGACGACTGTATTACCGCTTCATTTTCAGGGTCGGTATATGCAGTAGCCTCGTCAAGAATAACTATAGGAGCATTTTTAAGCATTGCTCTTGCAATTGATATACGCTGTCTTTCGCCTCCCGAAAGGTGTCCGCCCGCACCGCCTGCTACGGTGTCAAAGCCGTTTTCAAGCGACATTATAAAGTCATAACAGCCGCTGAGCCTTGCCGCCTGCTCAACCTCTTTGTCAGTCGCATTCAGATTGCCCTGTCTGATGTTTTCCCTTACTGTTTCGTTAAAAAGGTAATTGTCTTGTGCAACATAAGCTACGCTCTTATTGTATTCTTCAAGCGACAAATCTCTGATATTTACACCGCCGATTTCAATACTTCCGCTGTCTGTATCCCACAGAGAAGCTATGAGTTTTGCAATTGTTGATTTACCGCTGCCCGAAGGACCTACAATAGCGTTTACACTGCCCGAATCCATACACATATTTATGTTGTGCAGGACTTCTTCATCGTGATAACCAAAGCATATATCTTTAAGTCTTATAGAATAATCATAAGGCTTTTTCTTTGATTTTTCGGGTCTGTCAAGTTCCTTTTGGGTGAGAATACCTGCCACTTCGCCCACAACAGTGCCTATTTTGCCGAGGTCATCGGTGTAGCTCATAACGGTAATGAGCGGTCCTACAATGCTCAGTGCAAGAATAATGCACATTACAAAATTTGCAACAGAAAGACTGCCGTTTAAAATAAACATTGCGCCAAACGGCAAAACGGTGAGAAGTGTGTACGGGGTAAGAACAAGCGAAATGCTATGGTAAATACAGCATTTGCGCATCCAGCCGATATACGCCTCTGCTCCCTCTTTAGCGGCTTTTGTGAATTTTTCGTAAGAGGAGTCCGCCTTGCCGAATACCTTTATAACCTCAATGCCGTTTATGTATTCCACTGCCGCATTGTTAAGCGCCTTGGTTTTTTCGACCGCATTTTTAAAGTTTTCTTCATAGCCGATAAACATTCCAAAGGTTGAGCAAAAGCCGAGCACAACGGTTACAAGCGAAAGCAGTGCCATTCGCCAGTCAATTACAAACAAATATACAAGCACTGCAACGGGCGGAATCAGATTGGAAGTAAATTCGGGCAGAATATGCGCAAGCGTGGTTTCTATGCTGTCAATCCGCTCCACCATAATGTTTTTAAGAGTACCCGATGAGGTGTCTTTAACATATCCTAGCGGCACTCTTGAAAGTTTGTCGCAGGTTTCCTTGCGGATTTGTCCGAGCACGCTGAAAGTAGCCTTGTGCGAAAATGCCGTTGAAACTGAATGAAAAATCTCAGCTATAACAAACGAGCCTGCAATCATTGCAATTTCAATCAGATACACCGAAAAGCTTTTCTCTCCGTTTAACAGTTTGTTGATAACATCACCTATAATGAAAAACGGTATCAGCTTGAACAATACATTCAAAACCGCAAGCACTACGCTTACTGAGTAAAGAGATTTTTGCCTGCCTGCCCACTGCATAATCCATGCCGCAGAGGATTTTTCTTTTTTCATTATTCCACTCTCCTTTGATAAAATAGTTAGTTTATGCTAACTATTATTTAAAAATTTTCGTATCTGCCTATACAGATACGAAAAAATTATACTGATTTTAAAATGATATACCAAAAAGTTTTTCCCAGCCTCCGGTATAAAACATTTTCAGCTTTTTGACACGCTCAATCGCAACGCTCTTTTCCATATCATGAACCACAATTTCAAACATTGCCGAAAACATACCGCTCGACACCATATGAATAAAGTCCTTGTCAAGCTGCGGAATTTCCGTTCCGCTTTTTCGCATATCTTCAATAAATGTAAGGGTTGACTGCGTTTCTCTTTCAACAAGATTATGTATAAAAGAAGTAAACTCCGTGCCGTCAGCCTTACAAAGCAGCAATTTAAAATTATCGTAATGTTCGTAAATATAGTTGAGCATTTGCGTGATGGAATCCGTTGAAACTCCGGTCATGGCATTTTGCTGTTCACTGCTCGACAAAGTCTGAAAATTATGCAAAGTAACATCATAAATAGAATATATTTTATTTGCATACGGTTCAACCAGCGAAGCAAATAAATCTTCTTTAGTAGGAAAATATTTGTAAAACGCACCTGTGGTAAGTCCTGCATTTTTTACTATTTGTCTTAATGAGGCATTGGCAAAACCTTTTTCCATAAATTCATCAAGAGCCGCTTTTTCGATTTTTGCCTTTGTTTCTTCATTACCTGTCATTCAAATTACCTCACAAAAGATAACAGTGTTATATAACACTGTTATCTTATCATTAATTTATCTCTTTGTCAAGAGAGTTTTTAATTGTATAACATATTAATAAACCTGCATTATAAAAATCCCTCAACAGCAAATTATGAAATTTACCGTTGAGGGATTGTCTTTATCTTTCTCTAAGTAAGACGGTTAAGTCTGTTTTTTCAGACCGTTTTACCGCTGTTTTACAAACTATAAAGAGGAGCAATATAATCATCAGTATTACCGTTGAAATTTCACCAATCGTTATTTTTACGGTCATTTCCATAATTGTATTGCCAAGCAATGAATATATATAAGGATTTATAAGCAGATTTCCTAACAAGAAAGCGAAAATTATACCTATAAATATCGAAATCAAAGCGAGTATTATATGCTCTGTAAAAATTATATAAAATATATGCTTTGTTTTGTAGCCGAGAGCACGGTACAAAGCAAGCTCGTTTGTACGGTTGCTTATATTGTTTTTTAAAAAAATAAAAAATCCGACTATAATAAAAGCAATAAATAAAACCGCTGTCGCAATAGAAATATACATTGCTGTATTATAAGTCTGTACATTTATAACATCCGTTCTTTTATAAACATTACATATATCAGACAACTCCTGCAGCGCCGTTTCGGTATTTTCGGGTTTATCTACAACAATCATATAACTTTTATCGCCCGAATATTCACCCGATACCGCCGCATCGTATTTAAACAAATCATTCTTCGGCACAAGTATTTCTTTATTTTCAAATATAGGATCCGATGTACTGTAAGCGCCGATTATTTTTATTTTAAATACCGTATCCTCTCTTACATTTAATTCAAGAGTTTTTCCGATTAAATCTTCACCGTTTATCTCACTGAATTTGCGTTCGTTTTCATTGTAATCTTTTATTTTTTCGGGAACAAGCGCTACTCCGGTTTCGCTTTCGTCAAAAGTTCTGCCCGAAGTAATTAAAGGAGAGCTTTCGTTATGAACAAACGCCAATGTGTATTGTGACGACAAAGTTTTAGAACTATCGGAAAAAGTCAGTTTTGACGGAATTTTATAAACATCGGTTACATATTGATTTTCTTTCAGCTTTGTGATTTTACTTTCTATATAGTCGTCCGGTATATTATCCGTAAAATCAGTTTCAAGTTCTCGTCTTGAAATATGATTATTAATTTTATTTACCACATTGTCAGTCATAGGTAAAATCAAACCAATCGACAAAAGCATAAGAACTGTTGATAATATCACAAATATACAGAAAAATGCGGAAGACAGCTTTCTGGTTTTTACCGATGATTTTATCAGAATATTTAGTTTTGCAAGTTTCATTTTACTTTTCTCCCAATACTCCGTCTTTCATAGTATATATTTTATCCGCAAAATCAATAACGGCGTCATTATGACTTACAACAAGCACACCTTTGCCAAGATAACACAACTTTTTTAATTCTTCAAAAACCATAAGTTCGTTTTTACTGTCAAGATTTCCTGTCGGTTCGTCGGCGAGAATAAAATCGGGGTCATTGGCAAGCGCTCTTGCAATGGCAACTCTCTGCTGTTCACCGCCAGAAAGTTCGAAAGGATAATGTTCTTTGCGGTTAGTAAGACCTACCGAATCTATCAGCCGCATTGCCTGTTCTTTCATATCATTCATTGAGGTGAATTTATCGTTTATCAGCATAGGTACCATAACATTTTCGTAGAGTTTTAAATGTGAATTAAGATGAAAGGCTTGAAACACAAAGCCTAAATTTTCCATACGAACATCTGCAAGCGCATTTTTGTCAAGGGTCGATATATCATTGCCGTTAATAATTACCTGCCCCGATGTGCAAGTATCAAGTAAACCCGCAATTTGAAGCAAAGTGCTTTTTCCGCTGCCCGACTGTCCCATAACGGCAATAAATTCACCTTGATTTACCGTAAGCGAAACATTGTCCACGGCAATTACACTGTTGTTATATATTTTTGAAATTTCTTTTAATTCTATTGCGTTCATAACAGTACCTCGTTTAATTTAATTCATAGCGTCCTTTGGCTGTATTTTATTAATTTTGCAGAGTGAAATAAGCTGACATATAAGCGGAACAACAACTGCCAAAGCCAATGAAACGGCAAGGAAAATCAGGTAATCAGTCCAATTTACAACATACAAACGATTTATATATGTATCATGATTAAACATAAAATTCATAACCGCAATTACCAATGCTGAAATAACCGCACCTATAGCACAGCCCCTTATTGTAAGAATCAACTGTTCAAAATACATACATTTAAATATCTGACTGTTTTTATAACCTATAGCTTTCAGCAAACCGATTTCACCCTTTCTGTTAAACAGAGAAAGCACCGTCGATTGTATAAGAATAACAACACACAGTATAAGCGATGCCGAAATCATAAAAACACTTAATATTTTGAAAACTTTTGATAATTTAACCGTTTCCTCCTGTATTCCGAGTTCGGGGTCGGAAAATACAAAATACCCTGCCTCATTAAGTTCATTACACAACGGTACTATGTTATCGTAATCATCAACGACTATAAAGTGATCGTGCAAAGACGGGGTCTTGTACCAATGCACGGCATTTGACCTTTCATCATTCAAATCTATTATTGAAGCGTCAAAAGCGTCTTGAATTATCTGCACCCCCGTATCCTCCGAAACAAATATATGGTTATAATAGCCCTTAGTTGTAGGCTCTGAATAATACACACCCACAACTTTCAACTTATATTCAATTGCAGGCAAATACATAGTTTTATTTTCATACATTGCCAATTCAGGGTCGATATTATAAAAAACTTCAAGTCCGTCACCATTCGAAGGCGTTACTGTAATTGTTTTTCCGATAAGACTTTCGCCGTCTATATAATTAAGGTCAGAATCAGTGTTTTCATATTCAAAAGGATAAAAAAGACTTGGTATTATACAACTGTACACGGGACTTTCATCAAGACTTTTTCCTGCCATTACATCCATTTTTTCATCGCCTATCAACGGATATAAATTTAAACTGCAGTTTAAATCTTCGTTGCCTTTATAAAAATCTTTATATTCGCCGTTTTCGTCACTTACATCAACTACATCCATATACTGATTTATTATTCCCTTAAGTTCGTATATATCTTCCACATGGTCAAAAGACATTAACTTGCTCTTTAATTCGTCGGTAACTGCACCGTTGTCTATCGGACTGAAAGTAATCATTCTCGCACGAATATCATTTTTATAATCAGTTACGGCTCTGTTAATTGTTACGGCATAACTTGAAATCAATGTAAGGGAAATAACAAGTATAACCATAAAAGCTGTAATAAATATACTCTTTCGATTACCTTTGATATTTGCTTTTGCCAAGAAATTAATATTTTTTATCTTCATTACTTTTCACCCGTAAATAAATCTGTGTAATATTTGCATATAAAATATAAAGTTAATACAATTTTATAATATCATTAACGATTATTTTTGTCAATTAATTTTTAACATATATACATCCATTTTACAAAAAACGACAGTGTATGAAATAAAAATCACACACTGTCGTATATTTTTCTTTTTGATTTATTCTGCAATTGTTTTCACAAAGAATATAAAATAAATCAGGTGACAAAGCCATACTATCGCTAAAATTATGCACGGTACGATTATACATTTTATCATCATTACAAAGCCGAATGTCATCAGCACAGTAACGGACGCAAAACTCAAATTCGTTTTACATCTGTTTTTATGTATTGTGGTTATTATAGCTTTTGAATTACAATTTTTCTGTATGTATTAAACTTTACCCATTTCGCAAAGAATTTTGAATCGTTAATATCTTCAAGATTTTTGTATTCGTCAAGCATTGTTTTGATTTTCTCGTCACTGTCGGCAAGAATCTCAAAACCCCTGCCGTTGATAACAGGCACAGCGCTGTATTTGTAATCATCTGCAGGAGTAATTGCAGTAACCACCTTATTACGAACGCTTACCGCAACAAGATCACGAAGTACAATAATATCAAAGCTGTCAGGATATGAGTAGCTGTCGCCGCTTGTCGGAATTTCGTCACCGACAGTGTAAGTTTCTCTTACAGGCTGATATTTAAGTACATTAAGGCTTGTGGTATCATAGTAGAATTCTTCAAAAATATCTCCTCTTGCCTCAAGCTCGCCGTTTTTGAACGAAGCTTTTTCAGAACCCGATACGCCTTTCTGACTTACCTTTTCAACCACACCGCATGCCGAAGTCATATTCGTTACACGGTTTATAAGTATAAGTTCACCCAAAGTTTTGTGAGCAGAGAACAAGTCGGCAATAATTGGCTCGGTAAGTAAAAGATTACATACCGCAATACCGTTTTTATTTAAAGTATCTGCCTTGATATGCTCGCCTGTATTTACATCAACAGCATATTCAATACCTGTAATAATACCGCTGATGGTCTTTGTACCGAGTTTTACAAGATAATCTGTACCGACCGCAAGAGGTTCGTCGTCCATCCAAAGAATTGATACATTAAGTTTCTGATAAGACGCAAGTTTTGTGTCCTTTGCAATTACACAGCCTCTTGACACATCAACTTCTTTATCAAGTGTAATTGTAACAGGCTGACCCTTAAATGCGGTTTTTACATCTTTGCCTGCCGCAAGCAACTGCTTAACCTTAGCTTTTTCATTGCTTGGCAATGCAATGATTTCATCGCCTACATTTATACTGCCCGACTCAATCTGTCCCTGAAAACCTCTGAATGTGTGATCGGGACGGCAAACTCTTTGAACAGGCATATAAAAGCCCTCTTCCTCTTCCGAGGCAGATACATCAACCTTTTCGAGGTATTCAAGGAGCGGCACTCCGTTATACCAGGGAATATTCTTTGACTTTACAGTTACATTGTCGCCCTCTGTGGCAGAAAGCGGAATAATGTAGATATTTTCAAGAGAAAGCTCTTTTTTAAGCTCGTCAATCTGACTGACAATTTCGTTAAAACGCTCTTCACTGTAATTTACAAGGTCCATTTTGTTTACCGCAAAAACAAAATGTCTTATACCCATAAGTTTGCAGATCCTTGCGTGTCTTCTTGTCTGCACAAGTACACCCTGAGATGCGTCTATAAGAATTACGGCAAGGTCTGCAAAAGACGCTCCTACCGCCATATTTCTTGTATATTCCTCATGGCCGGGGGTATCGGCTACAATAAAACTTCTGTTATCGGTTGTAAAATAACGGTAAGCAACATCTATTGTGATGCCCTGTTCACGCTCTGCCATAAGACCGTCAAGCAAAAGCGAATAGTCAATGTCACCGTTACGGCTGCCTACCTTACTGTCAAGCTCAAGAGCTTTTTCCTGGTCGGCGTAAATTAACTTTGCATCATACAGAATATGACCTATAAGTGTAGATTTACCGTCATCCACACTTCCGCAGGTAATAAACTTCAATAAACCTTTCATTAGAAATAGCCCTCCCTTTTTCTGCGTTCCATACTGCCTGCCGCCTCGTTGTCAATAACTCTTGAGGTACGCTCGGAAGACACAGAGCTTAAAGTTTCGTCAATGATTTCGTCAAGGGTAGTTGCGGTTGATTCAATACCGCCTGTAAGAGGATAACAGCCGAGTGTTCTGAAACGAACCGACTTGTACTCCGGTACTTCACCCTCTTTGAGCGGGAATCTGTCATCGTCAACCATTATAATATTGCCGTCACGATATACAACAGGTCTTTTCGCCGCAAAATAAAGCGGAACAATATCTATATTTTCTCTCTTTATGTACTGCCAGATGTCTTTTTCTGTCCAGTTTGAAATCGGGAAAACTCTTATGCTTTCGCCCTTGTTGATTTTAGTGTTGTAAAGTTTCCACATCTCGGGGCGCTGATTTTTAGGGTCCCAAGCCTGCGCCTGATTTCTGAAAGAGAAAATTCTCTCTTTTGCTCTTGACTTTTCTTCATCTCGTCTGCCGCCGCCGAATGCCGCTGTAAAACCATACTTTGTAAGTGCCTGCTTTAAAGCCTGTGTTTTCATAATATCCGTATAAGCAGCACCGTGGTCAAACGGATTGATTCCCTGCTTTATTCCCTCTTCGTTGGAATAAACAATCATCTCAATGCCAAGTTTTTTTGCTGTATCGTCACGGAATTTAATCATATCTTTAAACTTCCATGTAGTGTCTATGTGCATAAACGGGAACGGCGGCTTTTCAGGGTAAAAAGCCTTCATTGCGAGGTGGAGCATAACAGAGCTGTCCTTGCCTATTGAATAGAGCATAACAGGCTTTTCGCACTCTGCGGCTACCTCTCGGATTATATATATAGCCTCTGCTTCAAGCTCATCTAAATGTGAAAGCTGACTCATTCTTATTCCTCCTCAGTACTTATTCGATTCCTTTTGGTTAATATCTATCTTAATGGTTTCACCCTCGGGCTTGTCAATTATCCAACTAAGTATATCGCCCTTTTTCTCGGTATGAACAAGACTGCCCATACCGCCGATATCTGCACCAAGATAAAAGCTGATTGCATATGCAGGACATTCCTTAATACATGAAGTACAGCCCCAGCAATCCTTCGGATACTTTATGTAAGCACGGTTGTCACTGTCAAGCTTTATAAGACTGCCGGGACATACATTTCGGCATCTTCCGCAGCCTATGCACTTCTGCTTGTCAATCGCAATGCTCATAGCTTTTACCTCCCTCTACCAAATCTCGGATAATTATTTTAATTTCGCCGTTTTCGAGGCGTGAATTTACATATTTATTAAAGTTTTTGTCATCCTTATTCGGATAATCAAGGTTTTCCGCAAAGCTGTGCCAACGGGTTTCCTTTCTTGCCTTTAAGTGAGCAATTACACTTCTGCAAACCGTAAGTCTTTCCCTAAGCTCGTAAATATACATAAGCTCCTGAAAATCTTCCGCATATAAACTGCCTGAAAGTTTAATAAGCTGTTTGATTTTGTAGTTTGCAATATCAAGCTGTTTTTCGTTAAAACGGTAGTTTGTTTTTATACCGCCTGCATAGCTGTCCATTACAGTCTGCATTGCCTCTTCAAGCTGTTCCGTTGTATAACGGGTATCTTTTTTTGTTAAAAATTCTTCAACTTCGGCAATGTGCTTATCGGTTATTTCATCTTCAAGCTGCGGTGCTTGCGTGTGACTGTTCACATACTCAACAGCCGACATACCTGCGATTTCACCCTCTGCAAGTGCACCTGTTACATACTTCTGAGGGCAACCGCCTGCAACATCACCGCCTGCAAACAATCCGTCAATTGTTGTGGCTCTTTTGGTATCAACCCAATAGCCGCTCGCTGTGTGACCGCCGACAATATACGGTTCCGTTCCCTCAATCTCAACATTTTGCTGCGACGGGTTCTTGCCGCTTTCTATCCACTTAATTGTCTGTGACGGTGCCATATTAAGATAAGCCTTTAACAGCGATTCGTCCTGCTCGGCTGTTATACCCTCTGTACGAAGATAGCACGGACCTCTGCCCTCTTGGTTTTCGTTTACTGTGCCGTAAACTCGCTGTGAAGTTGTAAGTCCGTAGTTGGTTTCATATACCTCGCCGAGCGAATTTACCTGTTTTGCGCCGACGCCCTGTGCAAGTGTACCTGTCGGAGCAATTGTATCTTTACAACGAAGTGCGATAAAGCGCATTTCAAATGTTGTCATCTCCGCACCCGCATTAATGCCCATTGCATAGCCTGCGCCTGTATTAAACGGCGGATACCACATTTTGTGTCTTGAAAAGCCCGGATTATTCGGCTTGTAAAGGCCTGCCGCACCGCCTGTGGCAACGATAACCGCCTTTGCCTTGATTATGTAGAAAGTATCGTTTTCAATGCCTATACCGTAAGCACCGTTGATTTTATTGTTTTTTACGGCAAAATCTATAATGTTTACTCTGTTGAGGATTTCAACATTCTTTGTTTTTTCAACAGCCGAGGCAAGAATAGGTTTAATGTTTTCACCGTTTATTTTAAGGTTTCTATTACCCCTTGTAACATACTTACCGTTTTCATCCTTTAAAATAACAAGGCCTAACTTTTCAAGCCTATCCGTTACCTCATTCAGCTTTTCGGACATTGTAAGGAGTAAATCTTCTCTTACAATTCCGTCTGCATCTTTTTTTGCGTAATCAACATAATCCTGCGGCTTTCTTCCCTCAACGATGTATGCGTTAAGAGCGTTTACTCCTGCCGCAAGACATCCGCTGCGCTTGATGTGTGCCTTTTCGCAAATTAAAACTTTTTTATCTGAATTTTCTGAAATAGTGAGTGCGGCATAACAGCCTGCTGTACCTCCGCCTATTATCAGAATATCTGTACTTAATTTTTCAATTTTCATAGGCTGCCTCTCCCTTTTACACTCACCTTATTTTCATATCATTTTATTTTTTCAAGATAATCTTCCGCAGATAATACGCAATTAGCACCGTCCGATACAGCTGTTACAACCTGTCTTAACTTTTTGGTACGAACATCACCTGCAACAAATATTCCGTTTGCCGAAGTTACTCCGTCCTCATTTGCAACAATATAGCCGTTATTGTCAACTTCAACCAAATCCTTGAGAATTGCCGAATTAGGCACACTGCCGACTGCAACAAAAACGCCGTCAACTTTGATTTCGGTTTCTGCACCGTTTTTATCAACTGTGATCGACTCAACCTTATTACTGCCGTTAATCTTTTTTATCTGCGAATTAAGCAATATTTCTACATTAGAAATATTTTCAACTTTTTGCTGTAAGGTTTTATTGGCTCTGAATTTATCTCTGCGATGAATAAGATAAACTTTTTTCGCAAACTTTGAAAGCAAAGCCGCATCACCAAGTGCGGTATCTCCGCCGCCTGCAACAGCTGTGATTTTATCTTTATAAAATGCAGCGTCACAAACTGCGCAATACGATACTCCTCTGCCCGAAAACTCTTTTTCACCCTCAACCTGAAGTTTTCTGCGTTCCGTACCGACCGCATAAATTACAGTGTGAGTTTCTAATGAATTTCCGTTGTCAAGTTCAATGCTGTAATCAGTTGCGTTTTTGCTGATTTTAACAGCCTCTCCCTCTATAAATTCAGTACCGAGGCTTTCTGCGTGTGATCTGAACTTTTCGCCCAAATCAAAGCCGTTTTCGCCGTATAATCCCGGGTAATTATCTACACGCTCGCTTTCTGCAATCTGACCTGTGCCAAGGTAGTTTTTCTCAACCACAACTGCCTTAAGTCCTGCTCGTTGAGCATAAATTGCCGAAGAAAGTCCTGCCGGACCGCTTCCGATAATAACTATGTCGTACATAATTTCCCTCCTTGTTTAGTAAATAACCAATTCTTCCTTTTCTGAAGCTGTGCCGTTGATTTTAAATGAATTTAGCACGGGATTTTCTCTGTCCATAAGTGACAAAATCATATAGCTTGCCTTGCTGTCATATGCAAGTCGCTTGTCCTCATCCGACGGTCTTGACGGAGATTCGGGATGTGAATGCCAGTTACCGAGCGGTACAAAACCGTTCTGTCGCATATCCTTTACCGCCGCAAGCTGTTCCTTTGGGTCAAGCGAAAAATGCTCGTTTGAATGGTCGATGTTTGAAAGAAGATAAACTTTTTTAATCTCCTTGTTTTCGCCGTCAACCGTACCCGCAATCAATCCGCAAGCCTCGTTCGGCAGCTCACTTTCTGCGTGAGCCACAATTTTATTATAGTCAGCTTTTGATAATTTAATCATAAATGAACACCGTCACATTCTGCCTGTTCGTAATCTATAAGCTCGGTAATTGTAGGATGATCACCGCAAACCGCACAATTATGTGTGTTTGACGGAAGTTTTATCTTACGAAATTCCATTTTGAGTGCATCGTATGTAAGTAAATATCCTGTGAGCAAATCACCCTTGCCGAGAATATACTTAATAGCCTCCATTGCCTGCAAACTGCCGATAACACCGCCCATTGCTCCGATTACACCCGCTTGCTTACAAGTAGGAACTGCGTCCTTTGGCGGTGGGTTTTTAAATACACAACGGTAGCAAGGACCTTCACCGGGCACATATGTCATAAGCTGTCCCTGAAATCTGATAATACCTGCGTGTGAAAAAGGTTTTTTAGCCATTACGCAAGCGTCATTGATAAGAAACTTTGCCGGGAAATTATCGGTACCGTCAATGATGAAATCGTAATCTTTGATAAGGTCCATAATATTTTCACTTGTAACAAAGGTATGGTAAGTTTTTACCGTAACATCGGGATTCATAGCCTCCATAGTTTCCTTTGCCGATTCTACCTTTGGCTTGCCTACATCTTTTGTAGCGTGAATAATCTGGCGCTGAAGATTTGAAAGGTCAACCTCGTCAGCATCGGCAATACCGATTGTACCGATACCGGCAGCGGCAAGATACATTGCTACAGGTGCACCGAGTCCGCCTGCACCGATTATAAGCACTTTTGCGTTAAGCAACTTTTTCTGTCCCTTTGCACCAACCTCTTTGAGAATGATGTGACGGGAATAACGCTCAAGCTGTTCGTTAGTAAATGCCATTACTGACCGCCTCCCATGAAATAAAGAAATTCAACTACATCGCCGTCCTTGAGTACGGTTTCTTCAAAAGTACCGCTTGCAAGAAATTCGTTGTTTACACTTACTGTTACATACTCCGGTGTTTCTACATCTTCGTCAATAATAAGCTGTGCTACTGTAAGTCCTTCTGCTACTTCTTTTTTATTACCTGCAACTGTGATTGTCATAATAATAACCCCTTTAAACTGATTTTTCAATAACTTCTTTAATTTCTGCTTGTTTTACTGCGCCTCGCAGTCTTGAAACCTCTTCGCCGTTTTTAAAAAACACCAAAGTCGGCGCTGCCTGTACCTCGTATTTTTCGGCAAGCTCGGAATCAAAATTTATATTGATTTTAACAATTTTGAGCTTTTCGGCATATTCTTCTTCAAGTGCGAAAAGTACCGGTGAAAGTCTTTTACAAGGCACACAACTGTCTGAATAAAAATCAGCGAGTACAGTTTTATCTGCCTGTAAAACTTCTTTTTCAAAATTGTCTTTACTGATTCTTGTCGGCATTTAATCACCAACCTTTTTAACTATAAGATTATAAGTGCCGTCCTCGTTATCAATAAGTTTTAAAATTTTGTGACCCTCTTCCTTGATACTTCTCGGAACATTCTGTACAGGTTCACCGTCATTCATTTTAACACTTAAAATCTGACCGTCGTCAAGCTCCTCAAGAGCGACCTTTGCCTTAACAAATGTTGTCGGGCAGACAACATCGGTAATATCTACTGTATCGTCAATAATAAAATCAGCCATTGTATGCCTCCAATATCTTCTCTTCAAATTTTTCTCTGCCTACTCTGTCGATTGTGAACTTAAAGCGTTCGCTCGGCTTTGCATTTTCTTCAAAGAAATTAACAGCCGCATCACAGATTTTCAAAAGTTTTTCTTTATCTTCAACAAAAGGAATGATTGTTTCACCTTTGTTAATTGAGTTGCCGAAAAGTCCGCCGAATGAAACTATGTAACCGTGAACGGTATCCCAAGCGTCGGTCGGGCAAGCCTTATAGCATCTTCCGCAGAAATTACATTTTGACTTGTCAACGGAAATTTTTCCGTCCTCAAGAGTGATAGCACCCTGTCGGCAAGCCTTTACGCAAACGCCGCAACCTATACAGTCACTTTCTCTCCAGTCAACCTTTATTCCGCCCTTAATTCCCAGGTCGTTTTCCTCTGACTTAAGGCAGTTGTTCTGACATCCTGTAATACCGAATTTAAATTTATGCGGAAGTTCTTTTGCAAAATATCTGTCGTCAAGTTCTTTTGCAAGTGAATATGTATCAATACAACCGCTCGGGCAAATTGCCTGTCCCTGACAAGCTGTAATTGTTCTTACTCTCGGACCGCATACACCGGGTTCAACATCGCCCTCGGCAAGTGCCGCCTTTACATTTTCAACATCGTCAAGTTTAATAAACGGAATTTCAACACTTTGTCTTGAGGTAAGATGCACATAGCCGTCACCGAAATTTTCTGCTACTTCTGCAATCTTGGCAAGTTGTTTTGCCGTAAGATTTCCGCCTACCACTCTTAAACGAAGGGAAAAATTATCTTTTTGTTTTTGGCGCATAAATCCGCCTTTTTTTAATGTTGAATAATCAACTGCCATTGTGAATCCCCCAAAACTAATTGTTTATTTTACTTATTGCATTTCCGAAGTCCTCAATCAGATCTGCAATGTCCTCTATACCGACGCTGATTCGGATTGTATCGTCAAACACACCTGCGTTCTCTTTCTGCTGTTCTGTACTGTGTGCGTAAATTGTGCTTGACGGATGAATTACCAATGTTCGTGTGTCACCGATATTTGTAGCGTTGGTTGCAAACTTCAAATTATTTATAAGTTCAAAGGCTTTTTCTTTACTGCCGGCTCTTATTGTAAGAATCGCACCGCCTTTGCCTTTTAAAAGTTTTTGTGTAAGTGCGTAATACTCTGAACTTTCAAGTGCCGGGTAATTAACCTCAATATCTTTACAGGTTTCAAAAAATTGTGCAAGTTTCAATGCGTTGCTGCAAAGACACTCCATTCTCAGTCCCAATGTTTCAAGACCGACAGAATTTAAAAATGCATTAAACGGAGCAAGACAACAACCGAAGTTTCGCCATATACCGTTTCGCAGTTTTGCAAGATACGAAAGTTTACCGTATTTTTTGTATTCTTTCATACCTTTGAATTTCTCTGTATCCCATTCAAATTTACCGCTGTCAATTATTATACCGCTGATTGCGTTTCCGCCGCCGTTAATATACTTTGAAGTTGAATGAACAACAATGTCAGCACCGAAATCAATCGGGTGAACAAGATACGGTGTTGCCGTGGTGCTGTCTATAATAAGAGGTATATTGTATCTGTGTGCAAGATTTGATACTGCCTCAATATCCACAATATCGAGTTTCGGATTGCCGATAAGTTCCGCAAACACTGCTCTTGTGCGCTCGTTGATAAGCGGTTCAACATTCTGCGGTGTAACCTCGTCTGCAAAGTGAGCGGTTATGCCGAATGCCTCCAAATCCTTTAACAAATCAATAGTTCCGCCAAAAAGACCTGCGCCTACTATTATTTCGTCACCGGACTCCAATATATTAAGAAGTGCCATTGTAACTGCTGCCATACCTGACGAACACGCAACAGCACCTGAACCGTTTTCAAGGGCGGCAATTCTTGCCTCAAAAGAAGCCACCGTAGGATTGCCTATTCTTGAATAAGCATATCCGGGCGCTTTGTTGTTGAACACTTTTTCAAGCTGTTCGGCAGAGCTGTGCGAAAAAGCACTTACCTGATAAATAGGAGTCATAGTAGAGCCCGACGCCTTATCACCGCTAAAATTTTTGTGCAATAACGCTGTATTAAACTCCATAAGCTTCCCATCCCTTTTAAATCATATTTGCTTAGTCAATGCTTATCCTGCAAAAGCTTATCTGCAAGATGATACTGTAGATTATAACGCATTTAACTTAGTATTTCAATAGGTTTTGTAGGATTTTCCCTATTTTACAAATTTTATTCCATATTATTCTAAAATCTGTCATTATATACAATACATATTTATTTGGTAAGTATTGATTTTTTCCTTAAAAAATGTTAATCTATATTTAATACGCTTAGTCAGGCATATTCTGCTCCAAAACAGGCTTTTCTTCTGTATAAGGGGCTGATTATTAATTGAAAATATCAACAAAAGTTGAATTTGGCATTATGGCGATAATCGACATAGCGGTTTATTCTCAAAACGGCTGTTCGGTCACCGCTCCCGATATTGCCAAAAGGCACAATATATCTAAAAAATATCTTGAACAAATACTGCCGTCCCTCACCTCCGCAAATCTGATTCGTGGGCAAAAGGGACTTAACGGCGGTTATGTAGTTGCAAGAGATTTGAGTAAAATTACTTTTAAAGACATATTAAACGCTCTTGACACAAGGGTGCTTAATGATGTTTATTTTGACAGCAGAGATAAAAACGATATGATGACGGAACTTATAAACGACAGATTGTGGAGCGCAATGTCATCATACCTGCAAAACTATGCCGAAAGTATAACTCTGGCAGAAATTACGGAACATTACAAACAAAACGAAATTATTGCACAGGCTAAGGCTGTGTAATAAAGAAAAAAAGTGCAGCAAGATTATAGAATTGCTGCACTTTTTCTTTTCGTTATTATTCTAAACTTTTGATTGCATTGATTGTTTTATCTATATCCTCATCGGTATGTGCAAACGAAACAAACATTGCCTCAAACTGTGACGGAGCTGTATATATTCCGTTGTCCTGCATATGTCTGAAATATTCGGCAAATCGGGCAGTATCGGCAGTTTTGGCTGTATCATAATCTTTTACCTTTTCATTGGTAAAGAAAACCGTCATAATTGAACCTACACGATTCACATTCATTCCCGATTCTTGCATGGCATTTTCAAGCTGCAATGAAATTTTCTCAAGCCTTGTATAAATTTCAGCTTCGTTTTCCTCAAGGATTTTTAAGGTTTCAATTCCCGCACTTACGGCAGCGGGATTACCTGAAAGTGTGCCTGCCTGATACACCGAACCGAGCGGAGCAACGCACTGCATAACTTCTTTTTTACCGCCGTACACAGCCAAAGGCATACCTCCGCCTACAATTTTGCCAAGTGTGGTAAGGTCTGGTTTAACATTGTAATATTTTTGAGCACCGCCAATGCTAAGTCGAAAACCCGTAATAACTTCGTCAAAAATAAGCAGAGAATTATATTTTAGCGTAATATCTCTCAAAAACCGTAAAAAGCCCTCCTGCGGCGGTACAACACCCATATTGGCGGCACAAGGCTCTACAATAACGCAGGCAATATCATCACCGTGCTCCTCAAAAAGTTTTTCTACCGACTCTTTATTATTGTATTTTGCAAGCAGGGTATTATCCGTATATCCTTTAGGAACACCTGCACTGTCGGGGATAGAATTGGTAAGAAGTCCTGAACCCGATTTTACAAGCAGACCGTCCGAATGACCGTGATAGCAACCCTCAAACTTAACTATTTTATCTCTCTTTGTATAACCCCTTGCGGCACGGATTGCACTCATAACCGCCTCTGTACCCGAATTTACAAGTCTTAACATTTCCATTGACGGAAAATGCTTTTTTATAAGTTCGGCAAGTTCGATTTCTCCGCTGTGACAAGCACCGAATGTAAGTCCTCTTTTACAGGTTTCGGTTACTGCATTTATAACTCTTTCGTTAGCGTGTCCGAGAATATTCGGACCCCATGAGCAAATATAATCGATGTATTCGTTGCCGTCGACATCATAGATTTTTGAACCCTTTGCGTGGTCGATAAACAACGGCGCTCTGCCAACCGCACGGCACGCACGAACAGGGCTGTTTACTCCTCCGGGCATAAAATTTTGAGCTTGGGCATAAAACTTTTCCGAATTTTGAATATTCATTTTTGCCACCTCTTACTTGTAAAATTCGTCAATCCACTTTGCGGCGTCAAGTGCGTGATATGTAATTATAATATCCGCACCCGCCCTTTTCATAGCGATTAAATTTTCGGAAACAATTTTCTTTTCGTCTATCCAACCTTTTTCTGCCGCTGCCTTAACCATTGCGTACTCACCGCTTACATTGTACGCAACAAGCGGCAAATCAAAGCGCTCTCTTGCGGCTTTTACAACATCAAGATACGCAAGCGCAGGCTTTACCATAACCATATCTGCGCCCTCTTCTATATCGTCTTCAATCTCTCGCAGTGCCTCTTTGCCGTTTGCATAGTCCATCTGATAGCTTTTTCTGTCGCCGAATTCAGGTGCGGACTCGGCGGCATCTCTGAACGGTGAATAATATGCAGATGCAAACTTTGCACTGTAAGAAAGTATAGGAGCATCTGCAAAGCCGTTTTCATCAAGAGCATTTCTGATTGCAGACACTCTGCCGTCCATCATATCTGACGGAGCAATAATGTCCGCACCTGCCTTTGCAAGGCTTACCGCCATTCTTGAAAGCAGCGGCAGGGTTTCGTCATTCAATATTTTATGACCGCATACAACACCGCAATGTCCGTGACTTGTATATTCGCAAAGACACACATCGGCAATTATAAGCATTGACGGATATTTAACTTTTATATATCGGATAGCCTGCTGGGTAATTCCGTTTTCGTCATAAGCGCCGCTTGCAAGCTCGTCCTTGTGTTTCGGAATACCGAAAATTAATATTCCCGCAATCGAACTCTCGCTTATTTCCGCTAAAATTTCATCTAATCTGTCAAGTGAATACTGATAAACATTTGGCATAGATTCCACGGGCTTTTTTATATTTTCGCCCTCGGCAACAAAAATCGGGTAAATAAGGTCTTTCTTATCTACTCTTGTTTCACGCACAAGACTGCGTATACTTTCATTTGATCTAAGTCGTCTGAATCTTCTCATTAAAAATCACTCTCTTTTTTAACATCTGAAATAATTGTATTGATAATTCCGACTACATCTTTTGTTTTTGCAATTTTGTAATCGGCTATATTGTACTTATGCAAAGCCTTTGCGGTTATCTCGCCAATACAAACAATTTTTGTGTTTTCGCTAACAACATATCCGCTTTCAAAAAAAGCGTTTACGCCCGAAGAACTTGCAAAGGTTATGTAATCGGAGGTAATAATTCCGCCCTCCGACTTACTTTCCGACTGAATGTCATAGGTCTTTACATCGTCATAAATTATATTATTGCGACTTAAAATTTCAGTAAGTTCTTTTGAGCCGTTTTCCGCACGCAAAATCAACACACGCTCATTTTTGTTTACCGTATCTGCCAAAAGATTTCCCAAATTCGCAGAAGTATAAACATTTGGAATAATATCGGCAAAAATGCCGTATTTTTCAAGAATACCCGCTGTTCCGCTGCCGATAACGGCAAATTTTACATTACACAGTTTGCGAACATCGACCTTTAACGCTCTCAATTTTTTAATAAAAATTTCAGCTCCGTTCATACTTGTAAGCACTATGTAATTATAATTATTAATGTTTGAAAGCGCTTTGTCAAGCTGCTCGTTTTGTCTGTATTCCTTTACACTAAGATAATCAATACGGTTGATTCTCGCACCGAGCGACATAAGTTTTCTGCCTAGTTTCGCAGACAATTTATGCGTACCTGTAACCGCAACGGTTTTATTTTTGAGCGGCTTTTCTATTGTAGCGGAAAAGTCAAACCCCACTGCTTCTCCCACTACGATTATTGCAGGCGGTTCAACTTTGCTTTGCTCTGCAAGACTGCAAATATTTTTTAAAGTACCTCTTACCGTACTTTCCTTTGCATATGCACCGTTTGACACAATTGCGACAGGTGTATTTTCGCTTTTGCCGTTTTCTGTAAGACCTTTTACAATTTCGGGTAATTTTCTAAGTCCCATTAAAAATACAAGTGTACCGTCAAGTTTTGCGTATTCCCGTATATTTTTCGGTAAGGTATCCTGCGCCGTATGACCTGTGATTATGTGTACACTGCGGCTTAAATTTCTGTGAGTAACAGGAATACCCGCAATTTCGGGAACTGCTATTGCCGAGGAAATACCGGGGATAACTTCATAAGGAATATTGTAACTTTGAAGTGCCTGTACTTCCTCTCCTCCCCTGCCGAAAACAAACGGATCTCCGCCTTTGAGTCGCACAACAGTCTTGCCTTCGTTTGCTTTTGCAATGAGAATTTCGTTTATATTCTCCTGCTTTTCACTATGCTTTCCTGCTCGTTTTCCGACACAAATTTTTTCTGCATTATCCGCATACTCAAGCAACAGCTTGTCGGTAAGGCTGTCATATACAACGACATCGCATTTTTTCAGACAATTCTGCCCACGCAGAGTTATTAAGTCATAATCGCCGCACCCTGCTCCCACAAGATAAACTTTTCCGTTGTTCACAACTTGCTCACCAACCTTTTTGCAAGATTAAACCTGTCCTTAATATCGGCACTGCCCGATATTGTTTTTTTACAATCTGTAGAAATTATAAGCTCTATTTTGCCGTTTGTTACCTTTGAAAAAGCGCCGACAGGCATACCGCAATCTGCGTTTAGCAACTTTGGAATCTGTCTTTCTGTTTCAAATTCAAGCATAGTTTCTGTATGACTTATTTCTTTTAACCTTTCTGAAATCGCACTGCCTGTTTTACTCTCCGCAACTACGATTGCCTGACAAGGCGCAGGGAGAAAATCATAATATTCAAAAGGTGTTACATCGTATTTTTCACTGTTATAAAGCGACAATCTTACAAGTCCTGCCGCCGCAAGAATAATTGCGTCATATTCTTTATTAATAAGTTTATTAATTCTTGTGTCAACATTTCCTCTTATATCTTTAATCTGTACAAGCGGATACTGTTTTTTTATAAAGCCACGGCGTCTAAGACTGCCTGTGCCGACAATAAATTTTTCTTCGTTTTTTATCGGCTCATTTTTTCTTGTAACAAGCACATCACGATAATTGCCACGATTTAAAGCAGAGGATATTTCAAGTCCGTCTGCAAGTTCAAGAGGCAGATCTTTTGCGCTGTGCACTGCCATATCTGCCGCTCCGCTTAATAAAGCATTCTCAAGTTCAGAGATAAAAACTCCCTTTCCGCCTATCATTGCAAGCGGTTTATCAAGAATTTTATCTCCTTTTGTTGAAATGCAAACTATTTCTGTATCTATATCGTCAAATCTCTTTTTCAAAGCATTTGCAAACATCTCTGTCTGTGCAAGGGCAAGTTTGCTTTTTCTTGTACCTATTCTTACTTTCATATCAGCTGTTTTCCTTTATAATTTTATTAACAACATCGGTATCAATACTTTCTCCGCAAAGGCACATACCCATAAGTGCCGAAAAAACTTTCTTTCTTAACTCTTCGTCCGCTGTGTTTTCCTTTATGTATTCTCTGTACTGCCACAATGTTTCTGCGGTATCGGAATTTGTATTTTCAAGCATATTTAAAAACTGCTCTTTTAAATACTTTGCATATATCGGACTTTTGCCCGATGTGGTAATACCGACAGTAACGGAATTTTTTTGTACAAGCGCAGGAAAAATAAATCCGCATTTTTCTTTGTCATCAACAGTATTTACAAGAATATTTTTCTCCTTGCATAATTCAAATATATGCGAGTTCACCTGTTCGTTATCGGTAGCGCTGATAACACAAAAAGCACCGTTTAAATCGTTGTCATAAAACTCACGCTCAACGGCTTTCACATTAAACTTTAAAATCTCCTCGCAGATTTTCCGGGATACCACGGTAATACTCGGCTTAAAAGGCGACAGCTTTTCTATCTTTCTTAAAGCTACCGTTCCGCCGCCCACTACAAGAATATTTTTATTTTCTATATCAATATAAAAAGGAAAATATGCCATTATATCTTTTCTCCACAACTTTTAAATGCATCAAGTATCTTTATAAATTCTTCTGACGGTAACTCGGCTTTGAATTTATACAATATTTCTTCTAACGAATTTTCACTGAGTTTATTTTTTACACTCTCCATATGCGGTAAAAAAAAGTGAAAAGCTATGTCTTTTTTAAGTACATCGCTTTCTTCTTTTATAATCTCTTTTGCGCTTTCCACACTGTCAAGTTTAAGCTCATTGTTGTTCTTTGCGAGTTTTTCAAAATAATCTATTCCGATCAGCTTTAAACCTTTTATCTCTGCAACCGAGCCGTCAATGTCAGGAGGTACGGCAAGATCTATAAAAAGTCTTGGCTTATCGGTTTTTATATTCTTCTTTAAATCATAATATGTAACAGTGTAATGCGGACTTGCGGTAGCGCTGACTACGCAATCGGCAGAATCCATATAACTGTACCTATCGGCATAATTAGCAATTGTAATGTTTGCTTTGGTCTGTACCGACTCCGCACTGTGTTTTCTTGATGTTGCAATAACGCTTACATTTTTATGCGACAAAAGATTTTTTACAAGTACAGTGCCTATCTTCCCCGTTGCACCTATAACGAGAACATTTACTTTATCCTTAAAATGTGCGATTTCATTTCCCGCAAGGGTTGCGGTTGAAACAGAAGTTTTTGAAAGTGCGGTTTGAGTTTTTATTTTTTTTGCGCAAGCCATTGCGGATTGAAAAGTCATATTTAACTCGTAACCCGTCATACCCAAGTCTTTTGCCATAGTGTAAGCAAGTTTTATTTGTCCGAGAATTTCGTCCTCACCTATAACCATAGATTCAATACCGCTTACCACTCTGAAAAGATGCATTACCGCTTTATCGGAATAGAACAAATACAAATGCTTTTTAAGCAAATCATATTCTATTCCCGAATAGTTTGAAAGCAGATTTTGCACTGTATTTAGGCTGTCTTCATTTCCGCAAAAATAAAGTTCTGTTCTGTTACAGGTGCAAAGAATAACGCACTCGCTTACGGTTTTGCCGTTTATAAGTTCAGTTAGAAATTCTTTTTGTACATTTTCGGAAAAAGCAAGTTTTTTTCTGATATTCACATCTGAATTTTTATAATTTACACTTATGCAATACATCTTTATCCACCCAATTTAATTCTACCCTGTTATTTTAATACTAAGGTATAGCGTTGTCAATTTTATGCATTATTTTTAAGTTAAGATTTATAATAAAAATAAACAAACGGGCTATATCATATTAAACCTACTGAATTAATATGTTTTATTATACTATTACCGATAAGTAAAGTCAATAATTTTTTAATTTTGCTATTGACAAAACAAATGATTGAAATATAATACTTATTGTATAGATAGGAATTATAAATTAAGGAGCAGCTATGACAGTTAAATTTGATACGGTAAAAATTTTGAAAGCCGAACTTATGGATAACTTTAATACTTATCTGCATTTTCACGATGCCTGCGGCAGACAATATTTTTCGTTTGACGAAGTACCGAGTGATGAAGTATTAAAACACGCAGAAAACTTTTTTCGTAATATGAATTACAAGATACAAATTTCGGACGATAAACTAAGTTTTTATATTAAGGAGAAAATCAATGCTTAATCAATTTTCAAGAACACAGCTTTTGCTCGGAGCAGAGGCAATGGAAAAACTTGCAAATGCAAAGGTTGCAATATTCGGAATAGGCGGTGTAGGCGGATACACTGCCGAGGCGCTCGCACGCACAGGAATAGGCCAACTTGACCTTATAGACGATGACAAAGTATGCCTTACAAATATTAATCGTCAGATATTTGCCACAAGAAAAACAGTAGGCAAATACAAAGTAGATGTTGCCGAAGAAAGGCTGAAAGAAATCAATCCGAATATAATCATAAACAAGCATCAGAAATTCTACACTCCTGAAACCTCCGCCGAATTTGATTTTACACAGTATGATTACATAGTAGACGCTATTGACACGGTAACAGGCAAAATAGAACTTGTTATGCAGGCAAAAAAAGCGAACACCCCTATAATCTGTTCAATGGGTGCGGGAAATAAACTTGATGCAAGTGCTTTTGAAGTTGCCGATCTTTACAAAACTTCCGTATGCCCTCTTGCAAGAGTAATGCGTAATGAACTTAAAAAGCGCGGCATTAAAAAACTTAAAGTTGTATATTCAAAGGAAAAGCCTATCACCCCTATTGAAGATATGGCAATAAGCTGCAAAACAAACTGCATCTGCCCTCCCGAAACTGCAAGAAAATGCACACAAAGGCGACAAGTGCCCGGCAGTATAGCATTTGTACCGTCAGTAGTCGGTCTTATAATTGCAGGCGAAGTGGTTAAAGATTTAATAAAATAATCTATAGAGCAACACACCGATTGAAAAGCCAATCGGTGTGTTTTAGTTTGTCTGTAAATTAAATTACTACGGATTCCTCTGTGAGAGATTTGTTTTCAAGAATAAATGCGTTATCTCCCTTTGTAACAAACAGTCTGTATAAGAATACATTTACCTTTTCGCCGTGATAAACTGCAGGTTCTTCAAGTCCTCGTACTCCGTTAATTACGCCGCCGTCACATTTTACCGTAACTTCAATGTTGTTGCCTCTGAAAGCTGTTTTCACTACCTCGCCGACCGATACGGACGCTTTTTGTCTGAACGGTTCGTTCAACTTGGTAATCTTTATAAATTCAGGTCTTACAATAGCTTTGTCCGCACCATCCACAACATCAAAGGTTTTAAATTTTGTATAATCGTCAAGCACGGTTGTCTGACCGAAGAAAGATGCGGAAAAGGCTGTCTGCGGTTTCTGATATATTTCCATCGGTGTGCCTATCTGCTCGATTCTGCCTTTGTTTGTAATAATGATTTCATCGGCAACCTCAATAGCCTCATCTTGGTCGTGAGTTACAAATATACTTGTAACTCCGAGCTTTTCAATCATTTCTTTAAGCCACGAGCGAAGTTCCTGTCTTACCTTTGCGTCAATAGCCGCAAAGGGCTCGTCAAGCAGCAAAAGCGTCGGGTTAGGTGCAAGTGCTCTTGCAAACGCTACTCTCTGTTTCTGACCGCCCGAAAGCTGACTCGGATAACGCTTTTCAAGTCCCTTTAATCCGATAAGTTCAACAAGTTCGCTTACTCTTTCTTTTATATATTTTTTGTCCTTTTTCTGAATTTTAAGACCAAACGCAATGTTGTCGAATACAGTCATATATCTGAAAAGTGCGTAATTCTGAAATACAAAACCTATTCCTCGTTTGCTTGCCTGAATATCATTTACGACCTTGCCGTCAATAATAATTTTGCCGCTGTCGGGAGTTTCAAGTCCGGCAATCATTCTTAGAATTGTGGTTTTTCCGCTGCCCGACGAACCTAAAAGTCCTATAAGTTTTCCCTGCTCAATTGTGAAATTCACATTATCAGACGCCTTGTAATTGCCAAAGGTTTTATTTATATTTTTAAGTTCTACATACATTACGATTCCTTCTTTCCTTTGTATTCAATTACACTTCTGATAATCAGAATTATTACCGCCATAATTACAAGAATTGCCGATACCGCAAAAGCAGGTACGGTTTTAAATTCGTTAAATAAAATTTCTATATGGAGTGGCAATGTATTGGTTTTTCCACGCAGATGTCCCGAAAGTACAGACACTGCGCCGAACTCGCCCATTGCTCTTGCCGCACACAAAACTATGCCGTACAGAAACGCCCATTTAATATGCGGAAATGTTATCTTTCTGAAAATTGTAAGTCCCTTTGCTCCCATTAATGCGGCAGCCTCTTCCTCATCTGTTCCTTCCGATTCAAGAACGGGAATAAGCTCTCGTGAGATAAACGGAAATGTAACAAATATTGTTGCAAGAATAATACCCGGAACCGCAAAAATTACTTTTATATCAAGTTCCTGTAAAAGAGGATACAAAACACTTTGTCTGCCAAAGGTAAGTACAAATATCAGACCTGCAATTACAGGCGATACGGTAACGGGTAAGTCGATGAGTGTGGTAAGAATTTTTTTACCTTTAAAGTGAAACTTTGTTACAGACCACGCAGCGAACAATCCGAATATTGTATTGAAAACAACTGCGCACGCTGTTGCCTCAAGTGTAAGCAAAACAGCTTTTAAAGTATATTCGTCGCTTACTGCGTCCCAAAATACCTGCCAGCCGCTCTTTAACGCCTCTGTCAGCACGGTTGCAAGAGGAAGTACAAGCATAATGAATAAAAACAAAACGCTGATACCTATTAATATCCACTTTACGACCTTTGAACCTTTTGTTTCTTCGTGCATATTATCTTCCTCCCTTTAATATTTTTGAATTTCTTGCCTGAATAAGATTTACAACAAACAAGATTAAGAATGATGCCGCAAGCATTACAAGTGCAATTGCTGTAGCGCTCTTATAATCAAACTCCTGCAGCTTTGACATAATAATGAGCGGTGTAATTTCAGTTTCAAAAGGCTTGTTGCCTGCTATAAAAATTACCGAGCCGTACTCACCGAGACATCTGCCGAACGCAAGTCCGAAACCTGTAAGAATTGACGGGAGAATTTCAGGAAAAATAATCTTCCAAAAAATCTTTATTCTGCTCGCACCCATTACACCTGCAGCCTCTTCATAAACAGGGTCAAGTTTTTCGAGTACAGGCTGAACCGCTCTTACAACAAACGGAATACCTATAAATACAAGTGCAAAAGTAATACCTACCCTTGTGTACGCAATGCTTATGCCAAACTGTGCAAAAAAACTGCCTATGTAACCTGTATCGGCTGTTAAAGAAGTAAGCGCAATACCCGCAACCGCTGTCGGCAGTGCAAAAGGAAGTTCAATCATTCCGTCAAGTATTCTTTTACCCGGAAATTTATAACGAACCAGCACCCACGCAAGTATAACACCCATAACCGCATTTATTGCAGAGGCTATGAATGCGGTTATAAGGCTTACCTGATAACTTGCCATTACTCTTTCGCTTGTAACGGTATCTATAAAATCCGACCAGCTCATCTGTGCAGTGTAAATCACAAGAGAAGCAAGCGGAATCAATACGATTATGCTAAGTATTGATACAGTAACTCCCATAGATAAGCCAAAGCCGGGGATAACTCGTTTTGCTTTTTTAGTTTTATTCATTCTTACACCCGCTTTTCTTGTAAATACAAAGCATAGTGTTCAGCCGCAAAACAGCCGAACACATACGCATAGTTAATTATTTTTCGTAAATTTTATCAAATATTCCGCCGTCTGCGAAATGTGTTTTTTGTGCCTCGTCCCAACCGCCGAAGTCACTAATTGTAACAAGGTTAATATTTAAATCAAATACATCTGAATACTCTTTCAAAATATCCTGATTGTATGGACGGTAATAATTATCGCCTGCAATCCTCTGTGCCTCATCGCTGTATAAGTAGCTAAGATATTCGGTAGCAACCTCTCTTGTTCCTCTGCTGTCAACTACTTCATCAACAACGGCAACCGACGGTTGTGCAAGAATACTTACGCTCGGAGTTATAATTTCATATTCGTCCGGATGGTCTTTAATAGAAAGATAAGCCTCGTTTTCCCAAGCTAAAAGCACATCGCCCTGTCCGTTTTCCACAAAAGTGGTTGTTGCTCCTCTTGCACCCGAATCAAGTACAAGTACATTTTGATAAAGCTTTTTTACAAAGTCTTCAATTCTGCTTTCATCACCGTTATAAAGCTTATCGGCATATGCCCATGCGGCAAGGTAGTTCCATCTTGCGCCGCCCGAGGTCTTAGGGTTTGGAGTAATAACGCCGACGCCGTTCTTTATAAGATCGTTCCAATCCTTAATATTTTTCGGATTGCCTTTTCTTACAAGGAATACAATTGTAGATGTATACGGTGAAGAATCGTTTTCAAAATTATTTATCCAACCGTCATTTATAAGACCTGCATCTCTTACGGCATTAACATCGTACTCAAGCGCAAGTGTGACTATATCCGCCTCAAGTCCGTTTGCAACCTCAAGAGCCTGCTTGCCCGAACCGCCGTGCGATTGAGTAACCTCTACTTCCTGACCTGTTTTCGCTTTCCAATGGTCGGCAAAAATTTTATTATAGCTTTCGTAAAGTTCTCGTGTAGGGTCATATGAAACATTGGTTATATGTACCTTAGCATCATTAGAAGTATCTTTAGAAGCTTTTCCGCAGCCGAAAAGAGCAAAGGCAGAAGTACCGATAAGGGCTGTTGTAAGAATTGCGGATATAAGTCTTTTAGTAAACACTTTTTTCATTTTAATCAAACCTTTCTTTTAGCTTTATCATAAATTAATAAGTAAACCGATAAAATGTTTTAACACATCGACTTACCGCCAAAAGAACCGCACATTCGTTTATTTATTCGGTTAAAATGATTTTTCATACAAACCACCCTTGCCTTTCATAATGGCAAACATACTTATTTTTGAATAACCTATAATACCTATCATTTTAGTATGTTTGCTTGATAGAGATATTTTATATCCATATCGCCAAAAAGTCAAGTGTTTTTTCAAACTTGTACATTATTTGGCAGATAAATACAATTACTCGGTTAATAATTGTATAAAAATAGTGATAAAATTATGATTTGGCAATTTTTAAGACAAGCAGCCGCTTTTTATAAACTCCGATTATTAAAAAGCCAAAGAAAAAACTCAGCCACAAAATGACTGAGTTTCATTAAAAATTATTTATCGTAATCATCAAGAAAACTGTGCTGATAATCATCTTTCTTATACGAGATAATCGTGTTAAGATTTACATTTTCAACACTGCGGAAAATGTTGCTCTCTATCTGAGGATTTATTTTTTTAAGCTGCGCAATAAGCTGTTTTATTTCCTGTCTTTTTGAGCCTGTATTGCTCGGGTTGCACGATGTGCAGGTATCCGTAAATCTGCACGCACACTGTATAAAATTAAGTTTATTGTAATCTCTCCAATGCTTTATTTCCGCCTCTCTTATAAGGTAAAGCGGTCTTATAAGCTCCATTCCCTCATAATTTGTACTATGCAGTTTCGGCATCATAGTCTGCACCTGTCCGCCGTAAAGCATACCCATTAATATGGTTTCTATAACATCGTCATAATGATGTCCGAGTGCAATTTTATTACAGCCAAGTTCCTTAGCCTTTTTGTAGAGGTATCCTCTTCTCATTCTTGCACAGAGATAACACGGATACTTTTCCACATTATATACCGACTCAAAAATCTGTGTTTCAAAAACCGTAATCGGAATATTCAGCTTTCTTGCGTTGTTCTCAATAACATCTCTGTTTTCAACGCTGTATCCCGGGTCCATTACAAGATATACAAGCTCAAACGGAAATTTATTATGCCTTTTAAGTTCCTGAAAAAGTTTTGCCATAAGCATAGAATCTTTGCCGCCCGAAATACATACGGCTATTTTATCGTTCGGCTTTACAAGTTCATACTCAATTACAGCTTTTGTAAATCTGCCCCATATGGTCTTGCTGAATTTTTTTCTTATACTTTTTTCAACATCTGCCGCATAATCGTCATCGGTAAATTTATCCTTTAGCCAGCCGTAATATCCGTTCACAAGATTTACCGCATCGTAGCCGTCTTCTCGCAACTCTTCTGCAAGAGTATCGCTTATTTGACCGCTTTTGCAGCAAATAATCAATCTCTTATCTTTCGGCAAAATGCTTTTATCATTTTTAATTTTCTCAAGTGGAATATTTACCGAGTTTGGAATATTTCCGTAGTTATAAGAAATCTCATCTCTTATATCAATCACCGTACAAGTGTTTTTATCAGCTCTCTTTAATTCTTCAATAGAAATTTCATATTCTTCTCTGTTCATACTTACCTCTGCTGTTCGTAATATGCTACTATTATACTCCCAAATCCGTCTGCCAGCAATACAATTAACGCAAATAATAAAAAGCTGCACCGATTTTCTGTAAAAACAGGAAACGGTACAGCTTAAATAGTGAATAAAAGGAGAATTTTTAATCACTAATAGCGGCATAAATATCTACTGATAATATTATACAGCTATAAATGACAAAAGTCAACTATAACAGTTTTACATAACGAAATATTATTGATATTTTTCATTCATTGCATTAAAAAATCTGACCCACTCCGATTCGGGAATTTTATTTTTCAATGAAAATCGCAGTGTTTTATGTATAAAATCATTTTGGTTTATGTAATCGGCAAGATCATAAGCAACCGCCCTTGAATTTTTGCTTTCGGCTGCAAGGTCAAGCATTTCACCGAATTCATCATCATTAAGTTTTAGCGCATCTCTCAATTTCATTAAAACATCATATGACGGCGCAGGTCTTTTGCCTGCTTCAATACTTGACTGATACACATTAGAAATACCGATTGTTTCTGCCACATATTTAAGAGAATAGTCACACCTTATTCTTTTTTCCTTAATGAAATCGCCAAAATTATCGCTCATAACCCTCACCTTTATAATACTACAAATTATTCATTGATTTCATAATATAATCTTAGTATAATTATAAAACTCAAACATAATAAATAATATTACTTTTTATTACACAAAATATTATAAAATGTTGGTTTTCGTTAGTTTTTGTAGTATAATATAATAATGAGGTGATATTGTGAACAAAGTTAACTTACTTATTGTAGAAGATGATAATAATACTGTAGAAGAGTATAAATCTGATATTAAAGGTTTTGAAAATTTTTATATTGTCGGCACTACAAACAACTCCTCAAAAGCCGTAGAAATGGTAAAAGAATACTGTCCTCATGCTGTTATTCTCGACTTGGAACTACATCAGGGCAGTGGCAACGGTCTTTTATTTTTAAAAGGGTTGTCTGAACTTGCATTGCCAAACAAGCCTTTTATACTGGTAGTTACCAATAATATCAGTAATGTTACTCATTCCATAGCAAGAAATTTAGGTGCAGACTTTGTAATAACTAAAAATCAAAATGATTTCAGCTGTAAAATGGTACTTGAGTTTCTCAACTCAATTGTACAAACAACGCTGACTTCAAATTTCAGTTCACCGAGCGCCGCAAAAGCCGCTGAACGCATAAGCAACAGCGAAATTATAAGAGATAAAATCTCTGTTGAACTTGATTTAATAGGAATCAGCCCAAAACTTAAGGGCAGAAATTACCTTGCAGACGCTATTGAAATCACTTGCAATCAGGGAGTAACCAATCTTTGCAGTATTGTGGCACAAAAATATAAAAAAACCGATGCAAGTGTTGAGCGTGCAATGCAAACTGCCATAAACCACGCTTGGCGAAACACCGATATTGAAAGTCTTGAACGCTACTATACCACATACATAAATCCGCAGAAAGGCGTTCCCACAGTTATGGAATTTATCTATTATTATTCTTCCAAAATCAAAAAAAGCCTGTAAATTTATCCCGATGTTTATTAGCATCGGGATTTTTTTTGCAACAAAAATTTATAAATTCATCATAAAATAACAATTTCTAATTATTATTTTTACATTATGTGATATTTATTCACTATATTAAAAATAAAGCAATTACAGCAACAAATCAGAATTTTCCCGCAAAAAAGGTACACTTTACTTGTAAAACAAAAGTAAAGGAGGTACTGAAGTATGTGGGATGATATTTATGAATTTTTAAAGTATATTTTAGGGAAATAATATAGTGACATTATTTAGCTTGTATGATATAATATTATCATTATAGTAATACGGAGTTAAATATTATGTCAACAAACATTACAGAGCTTTTATATAATTTTGCTATGAATTTTTTTATTAAAGCTCCGACTTTATTTTCATCAGCCTATATTTTTATTAAAACAACAAACATTAAATGCAGCAAATCAAAGTTAGCTTTGCTTTTGACTGCATTTTTTGTCGTCAATATAATTTCGTCTGTTGTACTTTTATTTGACAACAGTTTGGGATTCTTGGCAAGTTGTATATTGTTTATTGTAACTATCACACTGTTTACTAAAAACAATATAAAAAATACCATTTCCATCTCCATTGTTTCAATGGGACTTTCCTATTGCGTACGATTTATCATTGCCTTGATTTTTGCAATTGCATCACACTATATATCATTAGTTACATATGATTTCTTGAATCCGAAAAGTATTTTTACGGTAATTTTTATAGGCATAATACAATTCTTATCAACATTATATATAATGAAAATTAAGAGATTAAAAAACGGTCTTGCCTTTTTCAATAAGTCCGATAACTTTGGCATAGGTCTGTTAATATCAGGTTTTATTTTCTTAATCATAGCTCTGCTTGCACAAGACGGCGATGACTACAAATCTATATTTGTATATATGTTTATAGGATTGATAATTTGTTGTATAGGTGCTGTAATTTGGATAAGAACAAACATAACACGGTACTATAAAAGTCGGCTGCAGCAAAAAGCAGACGAACATTTCAATTCGGTTATTGAGGAAAAAAACAGTAATATTGAGGAACTTACAAAATCCAATGCCTTTCTTTCAAAAATAGTACACCGTGACAACCACCTTATGAGCTCTTTACAATATTCTTTAGAAGAACTTTGCAATTGTAACGATAAACAAAAGGAAAGTAAAATAATCACTGAACTTCTTACTCTTGCAAAAGAAAGAAACGAACTCGTGCAAAAAGAACAGGCAGAAAATAAAGTGCTTGCATCTACGGGAAATTCTGTTATTGACGGCGCTCTGCTTAATATGTATATAAAAGCCTCTGCTCACGAAATTAATTTTGATTTGATAGCAAATACAGATATTAACTACCTTATCAATCATTTTCTTTCGCAAACCGAACTTGAAACCCTGCTTTGCGACCATATAAAAGACGCTGTCATAGCCGTTGAAAGCACAGGCAAAAGGAACGGAAATATTCTGACATCTGTTTCTTCGGTTGACGGAATATATGAAATTTCCGTAAGCGACAACGGAATTGAATTTGAAACCGATACTTTACAAAAACTCGGTACCGAAAGAGTTACCACTCACAAAGAAAGCGGCGGCAACGGCATAGGTTTTATGACAACTTTTGATACTCTGAAAAATTCAAAGGCAAGTCTTATTATTACCGAATACGAACCCGATAAGCCGTTTACCAAAACCGTTACTTTCAGGTTTGACGGTCAAGGAAACTTTATTATAAGATCTTACAGATGCGAAATTCTCAAAGAAAAAATCATCCGTGAAGATATTTTAATTACTTATAATTAATATTTCGTTTATATGAAGTAATTAAGGCACAGCATTTTCGCTGTGCCTTTTGCATAAAATCGGCTCACCTAAAGCAAGCAGATTAAAATTATTCTATTGTTCCGCCGCCTACTACTACATCTTCGTCATACAGAACCACTGCCTGACCTTTTGAAATAGCTCTTTGCGGCTTATCAAATACAATGTGCAGTTTGTTATCTGAAAGCTGTTCTACCGTTGCATCCTGTTCAGGCTGATTGTATCTTACCCTTGCTTTTATATGCAAAGGTTTGTCAAGCTTTTCGTAAGCAATAAGATTAATATCTTTTGCGTAAAGCTCTTTTGAAAACAGTCTGTCATTATCGCAAAGTATAACCTTGTTGTTTGCAATATCCTTTTCCTTGACATACATCGGGTGAGGCAAAGCAAGACCAAGTCCCTTTCTCTGCCCTATCGTATATCTTATAATGCCCTTATGTGTACCGAGAACATTGCCGTTTTCATCAACAAAGTCACCAAAATCATACTTTCTGCCCGTGTACTGCTCAATGAACTTTGCGTAATCTCCGTCAGGTACAAAACAAATATCCTGACTGTCGTGTTTTTGAGCATTAATAAGGTTATATTTTTCCGCTATTTTTCTTACTTCGTGCTTTGTAAGTTTTCCAAGCGGAAGCAAGGTTCTTGAAAGCTGTCTTTGAGTAAGCGAGTAAAGTACATAACTTTGGTCTTTTGTTACATCGGGGGACTTTCTCAATAAATATCTTTGCAATCCCTCATCATACTCAATGACAGAGTAATGACCTGTAACTACATAATCAAAGTCAAGCTCATCGGCTCTCTGCATAAGCTTTTCAAATTTAATATATCTGTTGCAGTCAATGCAAGGATTAGGCGTACAGCCGTTTTCGTATGCAGAAATAAAACGGTCAATTACATTTTCTTTAAAGCTGTCTTTAAAATTGTAAACATAATAAGGTATTCCGATTTTTCTGCAAACATTTCTCGCATCGTCAATATCATCAAGCGAACAGCAGGTTTTCTCCTTCTTTTCGCCAATATCCTCGTTATCAAAAAGCTTAAGAGTAATGCCCGTAGCGTCATAGCCCTGCTCCTTTATCAAGCAAGCCGCTACCGAACTGTCAACTCCTCCGCTCATTGCTATTAATGCCCTTTCGGTCATATTATTCTCCTTAACCGCCAAGTCTTATCATCTCGTCAATACATTTCTTTGCGTCTGTAATAGTCTGCTCATCAAGGATAATTTCCTCGCCGCCCTCGCCTTTAAGGCAATTGAACACATCCATAAGAGTGGTAGCTTTCATATTAGGACAAATGAGCTTTTGTGTAAGAATATGGAATTTCTTATCGGGACAATCATACTGCAAATGCTCTGCAATACTGATTTCGGTACCGATGATAAATTCCTTTTTATCACTGTTCTTTGCGTAGTTCATAATGCCCGATGTCGAGCCTACATAATCCGCAAGATCAACAACAGCAGGCTGGCACTCCGGATGAACAAGAAGTTCGGCATTTGGGAACTGTGCCTTTGCCTTTTTAACATCTTCCGCTGTAACGCAAGCGTGAATCGGACAACCGCCGTGCAAAAGTTTAAAATTCTTATCCGGAAGCTGACGGCTTACATAATCGCCAAGGTTGCAGTCAGGGATAAAAAGAATATTCTTTTCAGACATATTGCTTACAATCTTAACGGCAGATGAACTTGTTACACAAACATCACAAATAGTTTTTAAATCTGCTGTGGTATTTATGTATGCAACTACCGCATAATCGGGATACATTTCTTTTACGGAAGAAATCATTTCTTTATCCATCTGGTCAGCCATCTGACAGCCGGCACTCGGCTGAGCAAGATAAACCGTTTTATCGGGTGAAAGAATTTTGCAGGTTTCTGCCATAAAACGAACACCGCACATAAGAATGTTTTTATTTGTAACTTTGCTTGCATCTACACTCAATTTATAGCTGTCGCCTGTAAAATCGGCAATTTCGCAAATCTCTCTTGCCTGATAGCTGTGGGCAAGAATACAAACATCTTTTTCTTTTTTTAACTCAAGAATTTTATTTTGAATTTCAGAAATATTCATACATACATTTCCCTTCATTTTTCCTTTTAAATTTATTATACATTTTTTTGCCTACTATTGCAATAGGTCTTTTTATTTTAAAAATATTGTTTATGTTTAATGGTTAAAAGAATTATAAATTATCACAATTGCTGAAAATTATTTGAATTTTTGTCTTTACTTTATACTTTAATTGTGATATAATACTTAATATATACAAGTAGAGGTTATTCTGCTTAATATTTTAATTGGATAATATAAACAGGAGGTTAGTACAATGAAAAAAGTTGTTTCCCTCGCATTGGCTCTTGTGCTGATGCTTGCAGCGTCTATTCCGGTATTTGCCGCACCAAGTCCTACAGGTACATACACTTATGTAGTAGTTGTTATTCCTACCACAGGCGGCAGCGGTGACTATGAGTTCACTACAGGCATTGATGAGGACGGTAACCAGAATGTTCACCTTACTCCAAAGCCAAAGTCCGGTTATTCTTTTGACCATTGGGTAATTGACGGTCCTTACAGAACCGATCAGCCGCTTACAGATGGAAATCTTGATATTATAATCACAGGTGATATTAAGGTAACTCCTTATTACACAATCAACGGTGAGTCACCTACACAGGCTGTAACAACAGATACTTCTGATAAATCGCCGCAGACCGGTCCTTCAAGCGCAATGCCGTATGTAATAATCGGCTTATCACTTATAGCTGTTGCTGTCAGCGTAACTATTGTTAAGTCAAAGAAATCAAACTAATTTTGCTAATAAAAACAGCTTTCGGTTTTCGAAAGCTGTTTTTTAATGCTTATTATAGTTAAAATTTACAGAAATATTGACACGGTTGTCAATATTTGTTATAATTATTTGATGTGATTTATTATGAAAAAAAATCGAAATAAAATTCTTATTACAATTCTTGTTATTACAATTATTCTGTTAATTCTGTGCGTAATTTATGTTATGTATCAAATGAATACTCAACACAAAGAGCAGGACGATTACAGCAAACTTGCAAGTTCTGTGGCTCCGAGCATAGCCGAAGAAGTTACTTCCCCGTCAATTGACGAAACTCTTGCCGAAAATCCTATTATAGATAATCCTATAGATTTTGAGTCGCTGCAAGCTCAAAATGACGAAATCTATTCTTGGATATATATTCCCGATACCAACATAAATTACCCTGTTTGCAGGAGTAACACAAACGATAATTTTTACCTGGATCATGATATTTACGGAAATTACAGCTTTTCAGGCTCTATTTATTCACAGTATTGTAATTCTATATATATGCATGACAGGGTAACCGTACTCTACGGCCACAATATGGCAGACGGAAGTATGTTTGCCGATTTATATAAATTTACAAATACGGATTTTTTCAATGACCATGAGTATTTTTACATCTACAGACCTCAGCACAAACTTACCTACCGTATAGTGTCGGTTTATTCATATGACGACCGACATATAATGAATTCGTTTGATTTTGATGACGACAAGGTTTTTCAGGAATACCTTGATTATATTCAAAATCCCAGATCATTCACAAAAGTTGTAAGAGATAATTCGGAGCTGACAATCAATGACAAAATTGTCACGCTAAGCACCTGCCTTAATTCAGGTGACGGACGACTTCTTTTACAGGGGGTGTTAATAAAAGATGAACTCACAAAATAATAACGAAAACAACAATAATACGGATACTGCTGATAAAGAAACCAAACATTACGATAATATTTACAGCAATTCAAATAAGCAGCCTTCTCAAACAGGCGAAAGCGCGGCAAGTGATGATGAAAAAGGAAATGTGCAATACGCCGACCGTAGTATAAGAGATGATATTAACGACTATAAGTTTGTTAAATCGTATAAAAGCCACGGTCATCATAAACACCATCACCATCATCATTCAAGCAAAGAAAATGCCGATGATGTATTATTGGTACAAACAAAAGGCAGTTCAAATAAAATAAAGAAAAAAAGTTTGAGTACAGGCAACGAAAAATATTTGCTGGAATACGACGAACTTGTAAAAAGCAATCACCCTGCGATGGGTTCTAAGGAACAGAAAAAAGCAATTAGAGAAAATCAAAAAATCAAGAAAAGGCGTTTTAAAAAATGGCAGAGAGTAATACTCACAATTATCAGTACAATTCTTGCGCTTGTTCTTGTTGTAAGCGGGCTTTTGGTATGTTTTATTTACAACGGCTCTAAAGAATTGCTTGACAATACAAATATAATTTCGGCTCCGTCAAATGTAGTTGTTCAAAACGGCGGTCAATATGTTGTGTATAACGGACAAACATATGAATTTAACAAGAATATGACAAGTATTCTTTGTATGGGCATCGATAAAAGTTCTTTTGACGGTGCAAGCGATATAAAGGGCGAAAACGGTCAAGCCGATGTTCTTATACTTGTTGCTATGGACACCTCGACAGGCGAAACTAAGCTTATTAATATATCAAGAGATACAATGACCGATGTTGCGGTATATTCGGCAAGCGGTTATTATGTGGAAACTGTAAAAGAACAGATTTGTCTTTCATATGCTTACGGCGACGGCAAGGAGTCAAGTTGTGCAAATACGGTTACCGCCGTTGAAAGACTTTTCTACAACATTCCGATTAATTCATACTTTGCGCTTGACCTTGACGGTATATCAGCTCTTAATGATGCCGTAGGCGGAGTTGATGTTGTTTCTCCCGAAACCATAGGCGATTTTAAAGAGGGCGAAAGCTACCATCTTGAAGGTCAGAATGCAGAAGCTTTTGTTCGTTCAAGAGATATGGAAAGCGTAGACGCAAACAGCAAGCGTATGCAACGACAGCAGGTATATCTTGATTCATTTATGAATACGGTTCTTGCGCAGACTAAAAATGACATTACAACACCTGTAAGCCTGTTTAATGCCTCTGCCCCATACTCATGCACAAACCTGAACCCGTCGAAAATTTGCTATTTATCACAGAATATGCTTAGCCACAACGGTATGAATATGACAATGGTTTCCGTACCGGGTGAGCTGAAAAAAGGTGAAGTTTATACCGAGTTTTATGTAAACGAAGACGAGTTTTATAAACTGATTCTTGATACTTATTACAAACCGTATAACGGATAAAGCGAAAGCTGAAGTCGATATAAAAAACGACTTCAGCTTTTTATTTTGAATTGCGTTCTATCATTCCAACAAAACCCGTAAAACAAATCCCTCATCACGGAAAAATGTGGGAAAATAGTTGTGGGCTTTGCCCACACCCACATTCTTATAAAAGTTCGACCAAACTTTTATAATTGCTTGGCTTATGTGTTTCGCTATACCATATTTATTCCAACTTTTATAAAGAACCGTTTAAGTATGTTTAATTATAAACATAAAAATCTGCCATACCAAATCTGGTATGGCAGATGAATTTTTAAGGGATTTTATAAGGAGTTTTAAATTAGTACATACCGCCCATATCAGGAGCAGCAGGTGCAGCAGGAGCTGCAGGCTCTTTAATATCTGCAACGAGTGACTCTGTTGTGAGTACCATTGCAGCAACAGAAGATGCGTTCTGGAGAGCAGAACGAGTAACCTTTGTCGGGTCAACGATACCTGCCTCAATCATATCTGTGTATTCCTCTGTAAGAGCGTTAAAGCCATAGCCAACCTTGTTAGCCTTCTTAATGTTCTCGCAGATTACGCTGCCCTCAAGACCTGCATTTGCGGCAATCTGACGGAGCGGCTCTTCAAGAGCTTTAAGAACAATCTTAGCGCCTGTCTTAGCATCACCCTCAAGTGTATCAACAAAAGCGGAAACAGCAGGAATAGCGTTCATACAAGCGATACCGCCGCCTGCTACGATACCCTCTTCAACAGCAGCCTTAGTAGCGGCAAGAGCATCTTCGATTCTGAGTTTCTTTTCTTTCATTTCAACTTCGGTAGCAGCGCCGACTTTGATTACTGCAACGCCGCCTGCGAGTTTAGCAAGACGCTCCTGAAGTTTTTCACGGTCAAAATCAGATGTTGTTGTTTCAATCTGCTGACGAATCTGTGCAACTCTGCCCTTAATAGCGTCCTTGTCGCCTGCACCGTCAACAATGATTGTGTTCTCTTTCTCAACCTTTACCTGACGAGCAGTACCAAGCTGATCCATTGTTGTATCTTTAAGCTCAAGACCTAAGTCTGATGTAATTACTGTACCGCCTGTAAGTGTTGCGATATCCTGTAACATTTCTTTTCTTCTGTCGCCAAAGCCCGGTGCCTTAACAGCAACACAAGTAAATGTACCTCTTAACTTGTTGAGTACGAGAGTTGTAAGAGCTTCGCCCTCTACATCTTCGGCAATGATAAGGAGTTTTCTGCCTGACTGAACAATCTGCTCAAGAATAGGGAGAATTTCCTGTGTATTTGAAATCTTCTTATCTGTAATAAGAATGTATGGGTTGTCAAGTTCTGCAACCATCTTGTCTGTATCTGTTACCATATAAGGTGCAATGTAACCACGGTCAAACATCATACCTTCTACAACTTCGCTGTAAGTTTCGGCTGTCTTTGACTCTTCAACTGTGATAACACCGTCTGTTGTAACCTTTTCCATAGCCTCGGCAATGAGCTTACCGATGAACTCATCCTGTGAAGAAACTGTAGCAACTCTTGCAATATCGTCAGAACCCGAAACCTGCTTGCTGTTGTCAGAAACAGCCTTTACCGCAACATTGATAGCGTCTGCAATACCTTTCTTAAGAACCATTGGGTTTGCGCCTGCTGTTACATTCTTCATACCCTCTCTGATAAGAGCCTGAGCAAGAAGTGTAGCTGTTGTTGTACCGTCACCTGCAACATCGTTTGTTTTGATTGAAACTTCCTTAACAAGCTGTGCGCCCATATTCTCGAATGGGTCGTCAAGCTCAATTTCCTTAGCAATTGTTACACCGTCGTTTGTGATGAGCGGAGCGCCGTACTTTTTGTCAAGTACAACATTTCTGCCCTTAGGGCCGAGTGTGATTTTAACTGTATCAGCAAGCTGGTCAATACCTCTCATAAGAGATTTTCTTGCTTCTTCACCATAAGCAATTTGTTTAGCCATAATTAATTACCTCCAAAATATATCAAATAAAAATAATTATTCTACTGTTGCAAGAATATCTGACTGACGAACGATTGTGTACTCTTCACCGTCAATCTTAACTTCTGTGCCTGCATACTTGCTTGCGATTACTTTGTCGCCGACATTTACATACATCTTAACTTCGTTGCCGTCTACAACACCGCCGGGGCCTACTGCAACTACTCTTGCAAACTGTGGCTTTTCCTGTGCGGCAGATGAAAGAATGATACCGCTCTTTGTTTTTTCTTCGGCTTCTTCAACCTGTAATACTACTCTGTCAAGTAATGGTTTAATACTCATAATATAAATCCTCCTAAAAAGTTTATGTGTTATTTCGGTTAGCACTCTGTATCCTTGAGTGCTAATTATATTTTATACCATTTTTTAGAAATGTCAAGAGAAATTTGACTAAATTTGACCTTTAATTTATAAACAATTAAATTTATTTGTACAGCACTGTATTATAATTCGTATATAGAACTAAAATAACTTAAACAAGCCCTTTTTTCTTTAGTTTACCTTTAGGTTCGGGTTTATTTATTTCATAGCCGTTTTTAATGGAAAGTTTTGCAAGCAATGCAATTCCGTCCGTAAGAGCCTTTTTAGATTCATTGTCTATCTTATTAAATGCTTTAATCATAGTCGGTATATTTTTTATGCCTGCCTTTCGTATGTCGTCAAAGGTGATTTTACCGCCTTCTGCCATAATTTGAAATACAGAGTCTATGATTTGTTTTTTCTGTTCGGTTGTAAGTCCGTCAATAAGCTCTTTCATATTTTTTTCGGCAAATTTAATACTCTTGGTATCTTCATCAAGGTGTACAAAGTGTGTGCCTACTACATTCCAACTGAAAGCATCGTGCTGCCAGAAAGAATGACTTGCGCTTTTTACTATTATATAATCTTCATCATGCTCAAGTAACATACCCACAAATGATGACTGCGGAACAAAGGTAGTGATTCTGTCGGCAATTTCTTTGTGCTGCTCACTTTCTATGAATTCCTTTGAAAAACCCGGACCGTCGTTGTTATATACAGCTATTATTCTGTCTTTGATTTCAGGAAAAGTATTTACAGCGGAATAGATTGCGAGATTTCCGCCTTTGGAGTGACCTCCGAGGTATATTTCGCTGTTTGGATATTTGTTTGCAACCATACTCAGATATGCCGCTGCGTTAAGCTGTGAGGGAATATTGTCGGTTATGGCAATCATACAATCTTCTTTCCAACCGTTGAGCGTATTGTCTGTGCCACGGTAAGCGATAAATAATTTATCTGTATCAAAATGAAAAGTGCAAGCGCCGAATTGCATTGGATTATCTTCGCAGTCATATGCCGCAAAATCCGATACATATATATTTTTTAACCTGTTGCTTTTAGCTGATTCGGATAATAACTTGGTTATTTCCTTGCCGACTGTGTTGTAAAAATCTTTAATTACATAGTAATCTTTAAAAACAACATCACGCTTTTCTTTAAAATAAAGTTTATTTATGTCGGAAAGCGGAAGCTGTGATTTTTCTGTATATCCCGAAAAATCAAGATAAACAAGCTCTGAAAATATAAGAGCGTCAACTTCGTTTAAAGGTGAAATATCAAAACCTAAATCGCCACGCCATTTTAAATAGTTTATAAGATTATTCATAACCCACCTCGCAATATATTAATAATTAAATTTTATAAAATTTGCACTTAAAAAGCAATATAATTCACATAAAATTCAGAAAGCCCACTGCAAAATATGCAATGGGCAATTTTAAGTTTATTTTTGCTGTGCTTGTCTTAAAATGTCAGGTAAAGAATTGAATATTACCTGTATATTTAATATTACTTTATCTTCAACGAATTTTTTTGTTTTTAAAACCGTAACGGATATATTGTTTTGAATTTTGCAATTGTTTACAACTTTCTTTTATAATCTAAATAATTATAAAAGTTTGGTCAACCTTTTATAATTTTTTGACTTAAGGATAGAACCGACAAATTATAAAAACCGCTCTCCCAAGAATTTTTTAGAAGAGCGGTTTGTGTATTTGTTTTAATAATTATTCGTTAATAGCTTTAACGAGAGCCTGTGCTTTGTCTGTCTTTTCCCAAGCAACGCCGAGTTCTTCTCTGCCCATATGACCGTAAGCGGCAAGCGGACGATACTTTGTTTCTTTAAGCTTTAACTGCTCAATAATAGAATTCGGACGGCAGTCAAATACCTTTTCCACAGCGTCTGAAAGCTGTTCGTTTGTGTAGCTTGATGAACCGAAAGCATCTACCATTATTGATACAGGTTTAGCAACACCGATTGCATATGCAAGCTGAACCTCGCACTTATCGGCAAGACCTGCGGCAACAATATTCTTTGCGATGTATCTTGCGTAGTAAGCGGCACTTCTGTCAACCTTTGTCGGGTCTTTACCGCTGAATGCACCGCCGCCGTGACGAGAAAATCCGCCGTAGGTATCAACTATAATCTTTCTGCCTGTAAGACCTGAATCGCCTACAGGGCCGCCGATTACAAATCTGCCTGTCGGGTTGATGAAATATTTTGTGTTTTCGTCTAAAAGCTCGGCAGGAATAATTGGCTTTACTACATATTCAACCATATCTTTTCTGATCTGCTCCAGTGTAACCTTTTCATCGTGCTGTGTAGACACAACAACGGTGTCTACCCTTACAGGTGTGTCACCCTCATACTCAACGGTTACCTGTGTTTTACCGTCAGGACGAAGGTAGGAGAGAGTACCGTCTTTTCTTACCGCTGTAAGCTGTTTTGCAAGCTTGTGAGCAAGTGAGATAGCAAGCGGCATAAGCTCTTTGGTTTCGTTGCAAGCGTAACCGAACATCATACCCTGGTCGCCGGCACCAATCTGATTGTTGGCGTCATTTTCGCCGTCTTTAAGCTCGTAGCTTTCGTTTACGCCCATTGCAATATCAGGGCTCTGCTGGTCAATAGAAGTGAGTACAGCGCAAGTATTGCCGTTAAAACCGCACGCCTGGTTGTCATAGCCGATGTCATTTACAACTTTTCTTGCGATACCTGCAATGTCAACATAGCAGTCTGTAGAAATTTCGCCCATAACATGAACTACACCTGTTGTAGCGGTTACCTCGCAGGCAACATGAGCGTTTTTATCCTGTTCGAGAATAGCGTCAAGAACAGCGTCGGAAATCTGGTCGCAAACTTTGTCAGGATGTCCCTCTGTTACTGACTCAGAAGTGAAAAAATGTTTTGCCATTATAATTCTCCTTTGCAAAAAATAAGCACCTTTCAGCCGAAAGGTGCTATTAAGACTCATCTTTCGGTAAATACCGCAGGATTTGGCACCTTGCAAATGCAGGTTGCCGGACTTCACAGGGCCTGTTCCCTCAGTCGCTCTTGATAAGATAAATATTAACTTATTGTTTTAATTATATACCGTTATATCGACAAAAGTCAACAAGAAATAACAGGTATATTGTAAAATCGGATAATCAAACAAAAAAATTATGCGATTTCATCAACGGAACAACATTCTGTACAAGGTACGCTGTGTTTTACTCTGTCCTCAACCTCGGCACGCTTTGCATTGTTAAAGCGGTCTACCGTACCTACAAGATAGCCTGTGATTCTGCGGATTCTTTCAAACGGAACAGAATCGTAATCGTATTTAACATCAACATAGTCGCCGTCAACTGTGAGTTCAACATTCTTGATATATTTATCCGGATTTGCCTCTCTAAGCTGTGTTGTGTATGCCTCAATTTCCTTTTTGCTAAGCTTTCCGCCCTTTACATTTACTGTCATAAATATCCTTCCCTTTCGTAATTTCATAATCCTCTTTAATATATAATGTAACTTTTAATTCTTTAAAAGCATATATCTTGTAGAGTAAATCTATTATAGCACAACATCTTGTTGTATGCAATATTAAAATAGGAATTATTCGCACAAATAAAAGTAAGTATTTTTGTTTATTTTTACAGTTGACAAATATATAAAAGCAAAGAGGACAAAAGTTTTGCCCTCAAATAACAATTTTTATTAGTTTAATTTCCCGATTTGTAATTGTATATGAATATTTTAGCACAAAATTTTTTATTTCAAGCAAATAAGGCGATGCTTCCACCGCCTTATATATTTATTCGAGCACCAATAAAACTCTGTCTATGTTGTTACCGAAAAGTCCTGCGTAGCCGTCCTGACCGTTTGAAGTTTGGTCATCGTGCTGCCAGTCAAAATATTCTTTGCTTATTGCCGAAACTTTATATTTTGCAACAAGATATTTGTTAAGACTTTCAGCAATATTCTGCGGTGTGGTGTAATACACTCTGATTGCGTCAATTTTACTGCCGTTGCCCGCATAACCGTTTTCTAAATCGTCAATGTCATATCCGCTGACTTTCGGCAGCCACCCGCTTTTAGTGTGAACCTGATACCACACCTTGCCTTCACTTACTTTTATTGCAATATCCGTAATTGCTTTGCCTTTTAAACCTGCGTAATCTTCAAGATTTTTTACTTCGGGCAGCCAAACACCGTCACAGCGCACTCTGTAGAAAATATCCGGTTTGGTTATTTTTCCTTTGTCTTTATCGTCCTCTTTTTTGCTGTTGAAAACGCTTTCGTTAAATATGATGTTCGTATCAATATTTTTGCCGTAACCGCTTACTCTGCCTGTTGAACTGTTCTGCCATATATCACAGTTTAATTCATTTACGGAGTTATATTGTGCAAGCCAGATACTGTACTTTTTCTTTAATTTATCGTAATCGAGATAATTATTAAACCAATTCAGATTAGCATATACACCTGCTCTGTAGTTACTTTTCTTGATCGTTTCGCAAAAGCGTTCCGCAATTTCTGTAAGTTTTGCTTTGCCGAGTTTAGTTTGTGAATTATCTTCCAAATCATAATAAATCGGCATATCAAGAGATTTGTTATTAATGCATTCAAGGCAAGCCTTTGCCTCTTTTTCTGCATCGCCGACGCTGTCTGCGTAACTGTACCAGTACACACCAATCATCATATTTTCGCTTTTTGCGTTTTTGTAATGACTTTCAAACATACTGTCTTTCTGACTTGATTCTCTGCCGTAGCCTGCTCTTATAATGACAGCTTTTATACCGTCGTTTTTCATTTTGTTAAAATTAATGCCTTGCTGAAATTCTGAAATATCAACACAGCTTATTTTTGCCATAAAATCATCCTTTCAAATTGATAAAGTTTACTTTAGTATAATATTAAAAATAATACCAAAAGTTAAACTTTTCATTTACAGTGCTTAAAGTGCAAAAATTGCAGAAATTAGGCTAATTTTATTGTAAAAAATTTTATTTTGTGCTAATATTACCTTATAAAATGAAATCGGAGGTATTATGGATGGAATTATCAAAAGTAACGGAAACTCGAAGAAGCGTAAGAGAATACATAAATAAACCTGTCGAAACAGAAAAGTTAAGAGAGATGATTGCGGCGGCTCAACTTGCACCGTCATGGAAAAACTCGCAGGTATCACGCTACTATGTGGTAACAGGCGAAAAACTTGCAGATGTTAAGAATGCATTGTCGCCTTACAATCAGAAAAATGTTGCAGACGCTCCCGCACTTATTGTTACCGCAATTGTGCTTAATCGTTCCGGATACGAAAAGGACGGTACACCGACAAATGAACTCGGCAACGGTTGGGGATTTTACGACTGCGGTTTGCAGAGTATGAATCTTTTGCTTAAGGCAACAGAACTTGGACTTTCAACTCTTGTAATGGGTATAAGAGATAACGAAAAAATCAAGGAAGTTTTGAATATTCCCGAAACCGAGGCGGTAGTAAGCGTAATCGGAGTAGGCTACAGCAATGCAGAGCCTGCAATGCCAAAGCGTAAGGCTATTGAGGATATTGCAAAGTTCTTTTAATTTAATATAGCAAAGCGTAAAGTAAAAACCTGTACAGCAGTTGCCGTACAGGTTTTTTTGTTATGGTTTTACAGTTGTTTTACAGTTTTAAATAAATTTAACTGCTGTGCCGTAAGCAAGCACTTCAGCAGCCTGCTGCATAACAGAAGCTGATGTGTAACGAACGCATACAATAGCGTCCGCACCCATTCTTGCAGCCATATCAATCATACGCTGAGTGGCAATATCTCTTGCCTTGTTCATCATTTCAGTGTATGATTTAAGCTCGCCGCCAACCATAGTCTTAAAGCTCTGTCCCATATCGCTGAACATATGCTTCGACTGAATTGTGTTGCCTTGCACAAGACCGAGTGTGGCAAGGTTTCTGCCTGAAATTGTTTCTGTAGTAGTAAGTATCATAATTTTTCTCCTCAATTAAATATCTATTTCCTCAAGGTCGCTTTCGCTAACTTTGCGAAGTTCTTTTTTGCTTAAAATATCGTAAATTACAGGAACAATATAAAGAGTCATAATTGTTGCGTACAGCAAACCGCCGATACATACAATAGCGATAGGCTGCATAATCTCTGAACCTGTGCCTATACCGAGTGCCATTGTTGAAAGTCCGAGAACGGTTGTGATTGCCGTAATAAGGATAGGCCTCATTCTTGTTTTGCCTGCCTCTACAATTGCCTCTCGTCTTTCTTTGCCCTCAAGTCTTAGGTTGTTGATGTAGTCAACAAGTACGATACCGTTGTTTACGATAATACCGCAGAGCATTACAAAACCGAGCAATGCCACAACGCTGACATCAAAACCTGTAATAAGCAATCCGAGAAATCCTCCCGTAAATGCAAGAGGAATTGTAAACATTATGATAAACGGTGACTTAAGGCTCTGGAATTGAGCAACCATAATAAGGTAAATAAGAATTACGCCTAAAAGCATCATAAGCAGCATTTGATTTACAGCTTCCATTGTGCTCTCGTTTGAACCCGAGTATTCAATACTGCAGCCGTCAGGAAGTTTATAATCATCAAATAAAGCTTTTGCCTTGTTTGAAACATCGGTGTTTGTATAACCGTCTTTTAAAGTACCGCTGACTTTAATATAACGCTTTTGGTCACTTCTTGTGATTGAATTCATTGATTCGGAATCTGAAATCTCGGCAACTTCGGAGAGTTTTGTGGTCTTTTCGTTGCCTTCTTTGTCTGTATAAGTGAGTTTAATATCCTTGATATTGTTCTTTGTAACATCACTGTTTTCGTCTTTGATTACAACCACATCAAGGTCTTTGCCGCTGTTTGTAAGGGTAGAAGATGTGGTTTCCGAGGTGATTGCGGCGGCAATCTGCTGATATACCTGTGCAACCGTAAGTGACTTTTTGGCAGCCTTTGTTTTATCGACAGTTACCTTGATTTCGCCCGAAGTAGCGCCGATGCCGTTATCGGTTTCGTCAATACCGTCAACCGCAGCAAGTTTTTCCGCCATATCTTTTGCGGTATTCTGCAAAGTTTTGAGGTCGTCACCGTAAAGCTTGATTGACACACCGTCATTACCGAGCATAGCTGACATTGAGCTTGAAGAAGAACTGCCGCTTACAACCACATCTCCGTCAATACTTTGAAGTTCTGCTTCAATTTCTTTGCTGATACTTTCGCTGTTCTTTACTTTGTCGTCTTTGAATACTGCATATGCCATAACAGAACCTTTGTCTGCATCGGAAGAAGATACAGAGCCTGTAAGTCCCATAAGGCTTGTTGTTGAACCTGTCATAACACCAACAGTTTCAAATTCGTCATACTCAGAAAGAGTGTCGAGTAGGTTTTGTGCGGCGTCAATGGTATCATCCATAGTAGCCGAGTCGTCAAGGCTGACTGTTACGGAAAGCTCCGTGCTTGCCATATTCGGCATAAAACTGAAGCCTCTTGCCACAGCACCGAACATACTGCCAAAGAGAAGTACAACTGCAACGATAAGTGCGATTGCTCTGTGCTTTAATACAAAACGAATAGATTTTTCGTAGCCGCCGAGCATTTTATCAAACATTCCGTGCTTAACAGGTTTAACCTTTCTTAGCATACGCTGACCCATAGCAGGCACAAGCGTAAGGGCAACAATAAGGCTTGCAAGCAGGGAATAGGTGATAGTAAGCGCCATATCCATAAATATCTGACGGGTAAGACCCTCTATGAATACGATAGGGAAGAATACGCAAATTGTTGTAAGTGTAGACGATGCAATTGCGCCCGCAACCTGTTTAGCACCGTTTAAAGCGGCTTTTACAGGCGGCACACCCAAATTGCGCAGTCGGTATATATTTTCAATTACTACAACCGAGTTGTCAACAAGCATACCTACGCCGATTGCAAGTCCCGACAGCGAAATCATATTGAGAGTAACACCGCTGAAATACATCAGCACAAGTGCAAAAATAACGCTGATAGGAATTGAAAGTGCAACAATGAGGGTTGGTTTAATATCTCTTAAGAAAAGGTACAGAATTATAATTGCAAGTACAGCACCCATAAGAAGATTCTGTAAAACGCTGTTTATAATAATATCTATGTAGTCGCCCTGGTCCATAAGAGTTGTAAAGTGCAGACCTTCGTTTTCCTGTGTAAGAGAGTTGAGCTTTTTGGCTATATTTTCGGAAACAGTAGCGGTTGCGGCATCACTCTGCTTTGAAAAGCTGAATACAACGCCGGAGTTTCCGTTAATCTTTGTGAATACCTCGTCCGAATCGTCAGCTATAAATACATCTGCAACATCGCTTAGTTTTACAACGCCGATACCGTCAATTCCCGTGTCAAAAAGAGCAAGCGACTGCATTTCTTTGTCACCGTCTATTTTGTCGCCGACACGCACAAGATATTTAATATTTTCGTCATCACTTACATATCCTGCAGGCATTGAGAAATTTTGTGCCGTAAGAATATTTGAAACATTGCTTATTGTAACAGTGTTTGTCATATCGGCGGCTTTTTTGGCTTTATCTTTTTGGTCGGAGAGTTCATCACTTGCGGATTTTAATTCTTCTTGAGCAGAATTAAGCTGGGTTAATGCACTGTTTACTTCACTTTGTTTTGTGTTTAGCGCAGAAAGTCCGCCCGAAAGCTGATATGCCGCAAGAGATTGCTGTTTTTCTATCTCTGAAAGTGCCTGATTTACAGATACGGTATTGTTGTCAAGACCTTTTACAGCGGCTGCAATTTGTGTAATACCGCCGTCTACTTGAGATATTTTATCCGCAATTTCCGCTATTGTATCATCAAGTTTTTCCTCTGTGGTGTCAAGTCCTTTTAATGCCTCAACTGTTTGAGTTATTGCTTTATCTACATTTGTAAGAGCATTTTTTGCATTATTAAGTCTTTCTTCAAGCTCTTCTTTCGGAAAACCGTATTTATCAAGTTCTTCATCTATTTTAGCAAGGATTGCTCTTACCTGTGCAAGCTGCTCGTCTGTAAGATCGGGGTTTGCAAGTTTGCTAAGCGCATCTTTGTAGTCGTTGTATATTTTTTCAAAAGCTTCTATCTGTTGTGTAAGCTGTGCTTTTTCGTCCTGCAAACTGTCAAGTTTTTCTTTTATCTGTGTTAATGTTTGGTAGGCGATTGTCAAAGTTTGCTTGGTTGCAGTAAGCGACTGCTGTTGGTCAAGCAACTGCATTTTTGCATTCAAAATTTCAGTGTAACCGCTTTGTGCCTTACCTTGGGCGTCAGCAAGCTGTTTTGCAACTTCTTCCTGTCGAGAATTTAAGTCGTTTATTGACTGCTCAATGGTATCACTGCCTTGCTCCGCTTTAGAAATATTGTCCTGCAATTCTTTCTTTGCATCGGAAATTTTCTTTTCCGCATCGCCAAATTTGTCATTGAGAGCGTCATTGATTTTTGCGTTGAGAGCGTCAATCTTGGTTTGCGAAATAATAACATTTTCCTTTTGAGTTACAATACCTTTTGTAGATACAGAGGCTACACCGTCAATTCCCTCAAGCTGATTTTTCAGTTCGTTGTTTACATAGTCGGAAATTTGCACTGTATCGTAACCGTCGTAATCAACCGCAACCATAGCTACAGGCATCATATTAGGGTTAATTTTCATAAGGTACGGACTGCCTACACCGTCAGGCCATGCATCTTTGATAGTGTCAAGATTGCCTCTCATATCAACGGTAGCGGTGTCCATATTTGTACCGTCCTCAAACTCAAGTGTCAATATTGAATAGTTGTCAGATGAGGTGGAGGTGATGGTTTTTACGCCGTCAATGGTTGAGAGTGACTGTTCAAGAGGTTTTGTTACCACCGATTCAACTGTTTCCGGAGTTTGTCCCGGATAGGTTGTAAGGATTATTGCATACGGAAAATCCATATTAGGCAGTAAGTCAGGCGTCATTTTAAATACCGACACTATACCCAATACAATTACCACAATAACCGCCACAAAAATTGTCATCGGCTTTTTTACACTTAGTTTTGGCAGCATATCATTCCTCTTTCATTGATTATTTCGATTATTACATAAAATTACTGTTTAATAAATTATTTATTACCTAATATCACTTGACTGCGCCTTGTTTGATTATGTCGATTTTTTTGATAAGGCGTTCACGCACTTCTTCACGGTCACTGCCTGCGACAAAAACATCGAAAATTGCATTTTTAAGCACTTGTGTAAGAATTTCTATGAGGCATTTAACGCTTTCGTTATCCTGAAATTTCAGATTTTGTCTGTCCACCATAGTGTAAATCTCGTTGTTGGTGAGTGCCATATTAAAGCGATTTTTCAGATATTCGCTCACAAGGTCATCGTTTGCCTTAAAGCTGTCAACAATATTTCTCATAATTTTCATTGTTTGCTTTTGACTGCTGTAATCGCCGAAATAATCAAACATTTTAATGTACATAACAAAAAGGTCGCCGCATGAAAGTTTTAAAATTTCTTTGGCTTTGTTGCTTGATTCTTCAAACATAGTTTTAGTGATAATTTCTATCAAATCTACCTTGTCGTCAAAATACTGATAAAAACTGCCTCGGGAAATTTCAGCGGTCTTTATAATTCTGTTTATAGAAACCTTTTCGTTAGGTCGTTCCATAAATTCTTTTATGACAGCGTCGGTAATACGCTTTCTTTTTTCGTATGGAAGATTGTAAAATGTTTTTTTAATCATACCTATTACCTCCTGATATGACAGGTTATCATATTTGCTATAATTTTAGCATTATATAAATCCTTAGTCAATAAAGGTAACACAAATGTTATGTGAAGTTTTTGTGTACAAACTACTTAATAATGTCAGCACATTTTCCTTTTGTGAATTCAATTAAAGTTTGAGGGTCAAGGTCAATCTGATAACCGATTTTTCCCGCACTTACAATAATGTTCGGATTGTTAAGGCAGCTTTCGTGGAAAACGGTAGGGTATTGCTTTTTCATTCCGATAGGTGAGCAGCCTCCTCGAATGTAGCCTGTTACTTTTAAAATATCTTTTACATGAATCATCTCAACGGATTTTTCGCCAACTGATTTTGCGGCTTTTTTAAGGTCGAGTTCCGCCGCAACGGGAACAACAAATACAAAGTAGCTGCCGCTTACGCCTTTTGTGACAAGCGTTTTGAATACACATTCGGGATTTTGCCCCAAAAGTTTGGCAACGCTTATGCCGTCAACAGCGTCTTTTCCGTGCGGATATTCGTGTGCTGCATAATCTATTTTTGCTTTTTCGAGAATACGCATTACATTAGTTTTAAATTCTGACATAACAGCCTCCAAATTACAAATATATAATAATGATTATAATGTTTAATAATATACACATATAATTTTATTGTGGAAATTTGTGTATGTCAAGTATTGTTATAAATTAGATATAAAACTGTGTTTTTGCTCAAAATTTTAAAAATATTGATAGATATATATTGACTTAATCACTGCAATAAAGTACAATAGATTAAAAATAAATTGTATATTTTTCGTTTTTTCGCATTTATTGGGTATGTTTAATTGATAATTGCCACAGCACAAGGCTTTGGCTTAAAGAATTTTGCGGTATATATAAAGAAAATTACGGAAGGATGATTGGCAATGCTGACTAAAAGCGAAGAAGAGATTATGAATTTATTATGGGAGGTGGGCGAGCCTCTGGCAAGTTCTGAGATTGTAAGCAAATCTGTAAACAGAACATGGCGCAAAAGTTACATTAACCTTTTAATCAATTCATTGCTTAACAAGCAAATGATTGAGGTTGTGGGTGTAAAACAGATGACAAAGAATTATGCCCGCACTTTTCAGCCTACAATGTCAAAGTACGCTTATTCCGTAAAGCGGATTTTTTCTCAAAAAGGTTTTAAAGAAGAGAATATTCCCGACCTTTTTGCCGAGATAATCGCAAATACGGAAAATCCTCAAATTCTTGAAAAAATGCAAAGTCAGCTTGACGAAAGAAAGCGAGAACTTGCATCGGATAAGAATAACCGTGACAGTTACAGCGCATAATTAAAAAGTAAAAATTATTATTACAATTGCCGCTTCAGAGCGGCTTTTGTATTATAGATTTATAGATTATCGGGTATAAAAATTACAGCCATCAAACTTATTTTAGTCTGATGGCTGTTTGCCCTTTGATGTTAAAGTCTTACAGGAATATTTTTTTCGTTAAGATATTTTTTTAATGTGGGAATCGGAATTTCGCCGAAATGGAAGAGAGAGGCGGCAAGCACTGCGTCTGCTTTGCCCTCTGTGAATGCGTCATAGAAATGCTCAAGAGCGCCTGCGCCGCCGCTGGCGATTACGGGAATTGAAACTTTTTCCGAGATTGCTCTTGTAAGTGCGATGTCATAGCCTTTTTTCTGTCCGTCCTCGTCCATACTTGTAAGCAGAATTTCGCCTGCGCCGAGCTGTTCACATTTTACAGCCCATTCAACCGCGTCAAGGCCTACAGGAGTTCTTCCGCCATTCACATAAACTTCCCAACCGTTTTCTTTTCGCTTTGCGTCAATGGCGGCAACTACGCACTGACTGCCGAATTTATAAGCCGCCTCGCTGATAAGTTCAGGTCGATGAACGGCAGCGGAATTAACGGAAACTTTGTCTGCGCCTGCTCTTAAAAGTAAATTGAAATCGTCAACACTTCTTATACCGCCGCCTACGGTGAACGGAATGAAAATTGAATTTGCTACTTTTTCAACCATATCAATTGTAATATTTCTTGAATCGCTTGAAGCTGTAATGTCGAGAAATACAAGCTCGTCTGCGCCTTCTTTATCGTATTGCTTTGCACATTCCACGGGGTCGCCCGCATCTACAAGATTAACAAAGCTCATACCTTTTACAACTCTGCCGTTTTTTACATCAAGGCAGGGTATAATTCTTTTTGCATACATATCTTTTCTCCTTACTTTCCGTTTACCATATCGGCAAAGTTTTTAAGAATTTTTAATCCGACTTCACCGCTTTTTTCGGGGTGGAATTGCGTTGCGGAAACATTTTCCCATTCGATTGCCGCATCAATTTGAACTCCGTAGTTTGTCCTTGCGGCAACAATTTCAGGGTTCTTTGCCGTTAAAAAGTATGAGTGAACAAAATATACATAGGCATTGTCTTCTATACCTTTAAAAATGCCGTCCTTTTTTACAATATCAAGACTGTTCCAACCTATGTGCGGTATCTTTAAGCCTGTATTGGCAGGAATTTTTGTTATGCTGCCGTCAAAAACAGATAAACCTTTTTTATTAGGGCTTTCTTCGCTTTCGGGAAAAAGCAACTGCAATCCAAGGCAAATACCTAAGAAATGCTTTTTTGTCTTTATAAAATCAAGTACGGTGTCTTTAATGCCGTAGCTTTCCATGGTGTCCATTGTATCTCCGAATGAGCCTACGCCCGGCAAAACGGCACCGTCTGCCTTTAAAATCATATCTTTATCTCTTGTAACAACACAGTCACAGCCGATATATTTCAAAGCCTTGTTTACGCTCTGAATATTTCCTGCGCCGTAGTCAATTATAGCAATCATAATCTGTCCTCCCGATTACATTTCAGCATAGTAGTATATTAGCATATTTGCTCGTTTTTTGCAAGAAAAACAGTGCGATAATTCATTATTTCAAAAAATAAAAAATTAACCCGTTTTTCGGTTGAATTAAAATAACTTGTGTGCTACAATTAAATATGTATGTAAAATTAAGAAAAATCCTGCGTTTGCAGGTTGCTCATAATTACAGAATTTTTAAAAGAAGGTTATTTGATGATCACTCATTTATTGACAAGAATAGATTTGAGTATGCACTCGCTTTCAAAAGGTCAAAAGCGAATTGCACTTTATATAGAGGAGCATTATGACAAAGCGGCTTTTATGACTGCCTCAAAGCTCGGCGAAACCGTCGGCGTTTCGGAAAGTACGGTTGTAAGATTTGCCACAGAGCTTGGTTATGACGGCTACCCAAAGCTGCAGAAAGCCATGCAGGAAATGATAAGGGATAAGCTCACTTCTGTTCAGCGAATTGAGGTTACTTCAAGCAGAATCGGCAATGACGATGTTTTAAACAGCGTGCTGAATCAGGATATTGATAAAATCCGCAGAACCATTGAAGAAACCTCGCACGAGGATTTTGAAAGGGCTGTAGACAAAATCTGCAATGCCGACAGAATCTATATTTTCGGTGTTCGTTCAACTGCCGCAATCGCAAGTTTTCTCGGCTACTATTTTGAACTTATTTTCGATAATGTAAGAGTAATCGACTCTACAAGCCATACAACAACATATGAGAGAATTTTCAGAATGACCGACAAAGATGTTATGATAGGAATTTCATTCCCACGATACAGCACAATGGCTGTTGACGCTATGAACTATGCCCGTTCGCAGGGTGCGCACGCTATAGCAATTACCGACAGTATGGTGTCGCCGCTTGTTAAATCGGCAGACTCCGTACTTATTGCAAGAAGTGATATGGCGTCAATAGTCGATTCGCTTGTAGCCCCGTTAAGCCTTATAAATGCGCTTATTGTTGCGACTGTTCTTAAAAAGAAAGACGAAGTATCCGAAAACTTCCGCAGACTTGAAACCGTATGGAACAGAGAGGGAGTTTACGCAAGCGGAGAGAAGGACGAGGAAGAAAAGACGGAAGCGGGAAAGAAGAATGGAAAGTAAAAAGGTAGTTGTGGTCGGCGCAGGTGCGGCGGGTCTTATGGCTGCATCGGCAGCGGCAATGTACGGCGCAAGCGTAACATTAATAGAAAAAAACAAGCGTGTCGGCAGAAAAATTATGATTACGGGCAAAGGCAGATGTAATGTTTGCAATAACTGCGATGTCGAAACTTTTATAAGAAATGTTCCTACAAACGGAAAATTTCTTTATTCGGCAATCAACAAATTAACTCCCGAAGATACTGTTGCGTTCTTTGAGGGACTTGGACTTTCTCTTAAAACAGAGCGTGGCAACAGGGTTTTTCCGCAGTCCGACAAAGCTGTTGATGTGGTTGATACATTGTATAACTATGTAAAAAACTGCGGCTGTAAAATTGTGGAAGACACCGCCGAAGAACTTTTGCTTGAAAACGGTGAGGCAGTCGGAGTTAAGTGTAAGAACAAAACATATTATGCGGACAGTGTGATTATATGCTGCGGCGGTAAAAGCTATCCTCTCACAGGTTCTACAGGTGACGGATACACTCTCGCAAAGCAGGCGGGACATACAATAGTACCGCTAAAACCGTCGCTTGTTCCGCTCGAAAGCAAAAATCTCGACTGTAAATCAATGCAGGGCCTTGCACTTAAAAATGTGGGTCTTAAGATTGTTGATACACAGAGCGGTAAAACGGTTTACGATGATTTCGGAGAAATGCTTTTTACCCATTTCGGAATGAGCGGCCCTATGGTACTCTCCGCAAGCTCACATATCCGTGATATTTCGGACGGCAGATACAATGCCGTAATTGACATAAAACCTGCACTTTCTTATGAGCAGCTTGAAAAACGCTTACAGCGTGATTTTGACGAAAATCATAATAAAGATGTTTCTAATTCATTTACTAAGCTGCTGCCTAAAAAACTTGTTGTACCTGTTTTAAAGCGTTGGGGTATACCTTTTGATAAAAAATGCAATTCTGTTACTAAGGAAGAACGCAGAACTCTTTGCGAACTTTTAAAGGCTTTTACCGTAGAAATCAGCGGTTTTCGTCCTATTGAAGAGGCGATTATTACTTCGGGCGGCGTAAAAACCACTGAAATTAATCCGAAAACTATGGAAAGCCGACTTGTAAAAGGACTTTACTTTGCAGGCGAAGTAATAGATTGCGATGCCTATACGGGCGGCTTTAACTTACAGATAGCATGGAGTACAGGTAATCTTGCAGGCGAAAGCGCCGCTTATTAAGAAAGGAAGAATAAAATGTCTGTTGCAATAGCACTTGACGGCCCTGCCGGCGCAGGAAAATCCACAATAGCAAAAAGAGTTGCAAAGGCTCTTGACTATATATATGTTGATACAGGCGCACTTTACCGCACAATCGGACTTAGCGCCATGAGAAGAAATATCGAGCCTGTTGAGTCAAAAGAAGTGAGCGATATGCTTAAAGAAATTAAGGTTGAGCTTGCTTTTAACGATAATTCAGAGCAAATTGTATTGCTTGACGGCGAAGATGTTTCGTCACTTATCAGAACACCCGAAGTATCTATGACAGCGTCAAAAATTTCAGCAATTCCCGAAGTAAGAGCGTATTTGCTTGATTTGCAGAGAGATATGGCAAAGAAAAATAATGTGATTATGGACGGCAGGGATATCGGTACGGTTGTTCTTCCCGATGCAAAAGTAAAAATCTTTCTTACCGCATCTCCCGAGGCAAGAGCCGAAAGACGATACAAAGAACTTTTGGAAAAGGGAATGACTGTAAGTTACAACGATGTTCTTAAAGATGTAAACGAGCGTGATTACAATGACTCTCACCGCAAAACCGCTCCGCTCAAACCTGCAGAAGGCTGTGTGATTGTAGATACTACAGAACTTGATTTTGAACAGTCGGTAGATAAAATAATTTCCGTTATAAAGGAGAATGCTTGATGGGACAGTCAAAGGTGCTTTACAGAGTGGGTCAGGCGGTTTGCCGTCCGATTATGAAAGTGTTTTACAGATATAAATTTATAAATAACAACTCTATTCCGCATGAAGGAGCATATATAATTGCAAGCAATCATATGTCGTTTTCTGACCCTGTGCTTTTAGGTCTCGGTCAAAGGCGCAGACTTTTCTTTATGGCAAAGCAGGAACTTTTTAAAAACAAGTTTTTTGCAGGATTAATCCGTGCACTCGGTGCGTTTCCCGTTGAGCGTGGCGCAGGTGACGGCAAAGCTATAAAAACAGGTGAAGACCTCATAAAAGAGGGCAATGTAATGACTATCTTTATTGAGGGAGGCAGAACAAAGACAGGCGAATTTATGCGTCCGAGAAGCGGCTGCGCACTTGTTGCTCAACAAATGCAGGTGCCGGTTATTCCTGCGTGCATCACAATTACGGGTAACCCGAAGTACCGCTTTGCAAAGAGAGTAATTCATTTTGGCGATCCGCTTACTCCGCAGCAGCTCGGACTTACACCCGACGGCGACAGACGACAGCTTAAAAATGCCACAAATATGATTATGGACGAAATCAAGAAGATGAGGGAGCAGGACAGAAAATGAGCATAACCGTTGCAAAATCTGCCGGCTTTTGCTTTGGCGTAAACAGAGCAATAAATATTGTGAACAGTTTGCTTGACAAGAATGTAAAAGTATCTACTCTCGGACCTATCATTCATAATATGGAAGTCGTAAACGAACTTGAAAGCCGTGGCTGTAAAGCGGTTGATAATATTGACGAGGTAGAAAAAGACGCTACTCTTGTTATCCGTTCTCACGGTGTTCCAAAATATGTTATTGACAAATTAGATGAAAATGGTGTAAAATATGAAGATGCAACATGTCCTTTTGTCAAGAAGATTCACAACATAGTTGCAAATCCCGACAACAAGGACGGCATAGTTTTAATCGCAGGCAACAGCGTTCACCCCGAGGTTGAGGGCATTATAGGTCATTGCAGCACCGAATGTCACACCTTTAAAAACAGTGAAGAAATTGACGAGATTTACAATATTGTTCTAAAAAAGAATAATAAACAGGTTTTTGTTGTCGCACAGACCACATTTGACACAAAAGAATGGAAAAAGTGTGTAAAAAAGATTAAAAAACTATGTACAAATGCAAAAATATTTGATACAATATGTAATGCAACGTCAGTTAGACAGACCGAAGCTGACTTACTTGCGGCTCAATCCGATTTTATGGTAGTAATAGGCGACAGGCACAGCTCAAACACGGGCAAGCTTTTTGATATATGCAAAAGGCAGTGCGATAACACAGTTCTTATTGAAACAGCGGATGAGCTTGATGCTTTACAAGTCAGCGTTGCTGAAAAAATTGGCGTTACTGCCGGTGCATCTACTCCGGCAAGGATAATAAAGGAGGTACTGGATACAATGAGTGAAATTAAATCCGGTGTAACAAATGGTGAAGAATCTTTTGAGGCATTGCTTGAGGAATCCCTCAAAAACTTAAATACAAATGAGAGGGTAATGGGTACAGTGCTCAGCATTGCGCCTAACGAGGTTCAGGTTGATGTCGGCAGAAAGCAGACAGGCTTTATTCCTGCCAGTGAGCTTTCTAACGATCCTAACGCTAAGCCGGAGGATATCGTAAAGGTTGGCGACAAGATCGAGCTTCTTATTATGAAGACAAATGATCAGGAAGGCACAATTATGCTTTCTAAGCGCAGAGTAGACGCAGCTAAGGGCTGGGAAATTCTTGAGTCTAAGGTTGACTCACAGGAAGTTCTTACAGGTAAGGTTACAGAGGCTGTTAAGGGCGGTGTAATCGTTATCTACAACGATGTAAGAGTATTTATTCCTGCTTCGCAGGCAACTGCTACTCGTGACGAGAGCCTTGAGGATCTCGTAGGTAAAGAAGTACAGTTCAGACTTATTGAGGTTTCACAGCGTGGCAGAAGAAAGAGAGCTATCGGCTCAATCAGAAGCGTACTTAAGGAGCAGAGAGCTGCTCAGCGTGAGGAGTTCTGGAAGAACTGCGAAATTGGTAAGAAGTACACAGGTGTTGTTAAGTCACTTACAAGCTACGGTGCATTTGTTGACCTTGGCGGTGTATTTGGTATGATCCACATTTCAGAGCTTTCTTGGACACACATTAAGCACCCAAGTGAGGTTGTAAATGTTGGCGATACTGTAGAAGTATATGTAAAGGACATCAACGAGGAAACAAAGAAGATTTCTCTCGGCTTTAAGAACGCTGACGAGAATCCATGGGAGATCCTCAAGAACCAGTATCCGGTGGGCACAGTTGTTAAGGCTACAATCGTTGGTCTTACATCATTCGGTGCTTTTGCAAACATCATCCCGGGTATTGACGGTCTTATCCACATTTCTCAGATTGCTAACAAGAGAATTGAAAAGCCCGCTGATGTACTTTCAGTTGGCGAAACAGTAGAAGCTAAGATTACTGCTATTGACTTCGACAAGAAGCGTGTAAGCCTTTCAATGCGTGCACTCCTTCCTGAGGACGAGCAGGCTCCTGCTGAGGCTACTGAAGAGGTTGCTGAATAATTTGTTATTAAACAGGGCATTCCATTATAGGGATGCCCTTTTGTTCTATTTTATATAATAAACCGCAAAAGGAGCGATAAAAAATGACTCCAAAAGAAGAATTTATTGAGATTTATACAAAGTACATAACACGCAACGGTGCAGAAGAATTACTTGAATGGCTCAAGCGCACAGACTTTTTTACTGCTCCTGCAAGTACGAAATATCATTGTGCTTGCGAGGGCGGACTTGTAATGCACTCTGTCAGCGTGTTTAATACAATGATGGAAAAGCATTATGACGAAGAAACCGATAATATTGAAAGTTTTGCAATATGCGGACTTCTGCACGATTTATGCAAGGCGCAGTTTTACAAGGTTTCGTCAAGAAATGTAAAAAACGAGCAGACAGGCGTATGGGAAAAAGTGCCTTATTATGCAATTGACGACCAATTCCCGTACGGTCACGGCGAAAAATCGGTTTTTCTTATTGAGCGCAAAATGCACTTAAAGATTGATGAGGCAATGGCAATCCGTTGGCATATGGGAGAGTTTGGTGATAAAAACAGCAATTCAATTTCTCTTGCATACGAGCGTTATCCGCTTGCCGTAAAGCTCCACCTTGCAGACCTTGAATCAACATATTTGAAAGAAAAGGGCACTTCGGCCGTAAACAAGTAATTTTCATTTTTGCTTTATTTTTGGCATATAACACCGCTTGTTTTATGGAATGTTAAATAAGGATGATTTTATGGATATAATTTTGGCAGAACAAAGAATAAAAGAGCTCACAAAGACGATTGAGTATCACAATAATCGTTATTATAATCTCGATAATCCCGAAATTTCAGACTATGAGTACGATATGCTTTTGCGTGAGCTTGAAAACCTTGAAAACGATTTTCCTACACTCAAGTCACCGCTTTCGCCGACAAATAAAGTAGGCGGCGAGCGTGGAGAAAAATTCTCTCCCGTAACTCACACAGTGCCGATGGAAAGTTTGCACGACAGCTTTTCTCACTCGGAATTGTTTGATTTTGACAGAAGAGTGCGTGAGGTTGCTCCGAATGTAAAATATGTTGTTGAGCCAAAATTTGACGGTCTTTCCGTATCTTGCGAGTATCGCAACGGTGTATTTGTTCGAGGTTCGACAAGAGGTGACGGAACAGTCGGTGAAGATGTTACGGATAATCTTATGACAATCCGTTCACTTCCGAAAAAGATTGAAAATGCGCCTGCATTTTTAGAGGTGCGTGGTGAAGTTTATATGTCTTTTGACAGCTTTAACGAACTTGTCAAGGAACAGGAAGATAACGAAGAAAAGCCGTTTAAAAATCCGAGAAATGCCGCCGCAGGCTCATTAAGGCAAAAAAATTCTAAGATTACCGCAAAGCGCAAACTTGATATTTTTGTATTTAATATCCAACAAATCGAGGGCGTTGAAATTACAAGTCATCATCAGGGTTTGGATTACCTTACCGAGCTTGGATTTCCGACTGCGTTTTATAATATTTTCGAGGATATGCAAGAGGCTGTTGAAGAAATTGAGCGTATAGGAAATATGCGAGGTACATTTGATTATGCGATTGACGGTGCGGTTGTAAAGGTTGATGATTTTGCAACAAGAGAATTATTGGGCAGTACCGCAAAATATCCGAAATGGGCGGAGGCATATAAATATCCGCCCGAAGAAAAGGCGACAAAATTGCTTGAAGTTGAAATAAATGTCGGCAGAACAGGCGTGCTTACTCCTGTCGGAATTTTTGAACCTGTATTTCTTGCGGGTACGACAGTAAGCCGTGCAACGCTCCACAACAAAGATTTTATAGATGAAAAAGGTATTTGCGTAGGTGATACGGTAATTATCCGTAAAGCCGGAGAGATTATTCCGGAGGTTCTTTCTGTAAAAGAACACGGCGAAAATGCGGTGCCTTTTGAGTTTCCGAAACTTTGTCCGTCCTGTCACACTCCTGTTGTGCGTGACGAAAATGAGGCTGCTATTCGCTGTACAAACACCGATTGCCCTGCCCAGCTTATGCGACACCTTATCCATTTTGTAGGCAGAGATGCTATGGATATTGACGGCCTCGGACCTGCTGTGCTTGAACAGCTTGTGAATGAGGGACTGATAAAATCTCCTGCCGACCTTTACAGATTAACGGTTGACAGCATAACCGCCCTTGACAGAAAAGCCGAAAAATCTGCGCAAAATCTTATTAATTCAATTGAAAAATCAAAACACAATGAATTATATCGCCTTGTTTTTGCACTTGGCATCAGAAATATAGGTCTTAAAGCCGCAAAACTTTTATGCGAAAATTTTGCGAATATTGATGACCTTATGAATGCAAAAACAGAGGATATTTCCGCAATAGAGGGCTTTGGCCTGATTATGGCGGAAAGCGTAGTGAATTATTTTTCTGCCGAAAGCACAAAAAATCTGATTGACGAACTGAAAGAACTCGGACTTGAAATGAAACCGTCCGAACAGAAGAAAAAGGGCGGAATTCTTGAGGGCAAAACCTTTGTTCTTACAGGCACTCTGCCGACTATGAAAAGAAGTGAGGCAGGCAAACTGATTGAGCAGAACGGCGGAAAAACAAGCTCTTCCGTATCTAAAAAAACCGACTATGTGCTTGCGGGCGAAGACGCCGGAAGTAAACTGACAAAAGCACAGCAACTCGGTATTGCAATTATTTCGGAAGAAGAATTATTAAATATGCTTGCTGAATGAATTTAATAAGAAATGCGCTAACCTAAAAATAAATTAACTATAGCTATTATCACGGGGACTGCACTGTCCGCAAAATATATGACTATAACACAAAGGACTATCTTACATAAGTAGGATAGTTTTTTGTTTTTGCTTACAATCTATCATTCAAAAAATATTTAAACCTTGTTCTTTTTATGTGCTTGTCTGCATACATATTAACAAAGCCAAGGAAAGGACGATAAAAATGACAAGTCTTAATAATGAGGGCAGGTTTGTACTTGCCATACGCTCGCTAAGTCAGAATATTTATCAGAGAATTTTACCGCTGTCGCAAAAATTCTGCGATACTGCGCAGGAAATAAGATTGCGTGTAAACAGACCTGTAGCGGTTGTTTGCCCGGATACTACATATTTTCTTACGGAAAAGGGCGGGCTTACCAACACTATACTTGACGGCTCAATGCTCACAGTCAGCCGTGGCGACCTTACGGATACTTTTCACAACATTTGCAATTACTCGGTATATTCAAAACAAAGTGAAATTATAAACGGCTTTGTTTCAATGCACGGCGGTCACAGAGCGGGTATCTGCGGTACGGCAATTTGTGAGGGTGACAAGGTAATAAATATCCGTGATATTTCGTCAATTAACATCAGAATTGCAAGAGAGCATAAAGAGTGTTCAAGAGCTGTTATTGACACTCTTAATCCCGACTTTGGCGGCGTGCTTATTTGCGGTGCGCCATGCACGGGCAAAACCACGCTCTTAAGGGATATGGCAAGAATACTCTCGACCGAATACGGCAAGAGAATTTCTTTGATTGACGAAAGGGGAGAACTTGCGGGCACTTCCTCGGGTATCCTGCAAAATGACATCGGACTTTGTGATGTGTTTGACCTTTACGATAAGCCGAGCGGAATTATTCAGGCTATACGCAGTATGTCGCCCGATATTATTGTTTGCGACGAAATCGGTACGCAGAGAGATATTGACGCTGTGGAATATTCCGTGAATTCGGGTGTATCTTTTATTTCTACCTTGCATTGTTCAAGCGTTGACGAACTTAGAAGAAAAGATAATATCCGTAAACTCGTTTCCTGCGGCGGCTTTAAAACCCTTGTTTTCCTTGATAACAGAGCGTCTGCCGGCAGAGTGAGCAAGATTATGAGAGTCGGTGATGTATTTGGTAATTAAAATTATCGGCTGTATCTTGCTTGTGAGCGCAACAACTCTTATGGGATTTAAAAAAGCCCAACGGCTGTACAAACGCAGAGATTTTATAAATGACTTTTTGGTTTTCCTTGATACTCTTGCGACAAATATTCGCTACAGTACAGATGAACTTTCGATTATTTTTTCCAAAAGCGAAGACAGATTCGGAAAAGCAATATACGGTGCGTACGAAAAATACGACGGTACATTTTTTAAAAAATGGAAAAATGCGGTAGCGGATATTTCCGACGGTTACGCTTTAAAGCACGAGGATAAACAGCTTTTATGCTCATTCGGAGAAAAACTCGGCATAACCGATGTAGAGGGACAGCTCAAACATATTGAGCTTTACAAAGGGCTTGCGAACGCTCATCTTGATGACAGTAAAAATGAAATAAAACAAAAATCACGGCTTTACAAAACTATGGGATTTTTTGTCGGCACGGCAGCCGCACTTGTTATAATCTGAAAGGATAGCTATGGATGTTGAACTGATTTTTAAAATAGCTGCAATCGGTATAATTGTAGCCGTGTTGTGTCAGGTGCTCATACGCAGCGGCAGAGAAGAACAGGCAATGCTTACGACGCTTGCGGGTCTTATAGTTGTGCTTACTCTGATTGTCACGCAGATAAGCGCCTTGTTTAACACGATAAAGCAGTTATTCGGCTTTTAGGAATAAAGTATGAATATTATTACTATAGCCGCTGTCGCAATTGTATCTGCAATTTCTGCCGTAGCAATAAAAAAGCATAACGGTGAAATCTCGCTTATGCTTTCAATTGCCTGCGGTGTAATATTGCTTACAGCCGTAATTTCGTTTGCGGCTACGATTTTGCAGACGGTAAATAAAATTGCGGCAGCATCTGATATGAATATTGAGTATATAAAAATATTGCTCAAGGTAATAGGAATATGCATTGTAACAGAGCTTGCTGTCAGTGTATGTAAGGAGTCGGGACAGCAGGCAATAGCAACAAATGTTACGCTTGCAGGTGAAATATTGATTATGGTAACATCACTTCCGCTTTATACGGAAATTTTAAATACAGTGGTGTCACTTGTAGAAAACTCCTGAAGGAGTGTTGATGTTGAAAAAAACAGCGGTGTTTTTAGTTGTGATTGCGGTTGTTTTTCTGTCGCAGATTACTGTATTTGCAGCCGATACAACAGCCAAAACCGGAAGTACAACAAATGATATTAACAGCATTTACGATACTTCTGCTTTATATGACAGCCTGTCTGACGATGTAAAGCAGAGCCTTGAAAATATAGGGATAAACGGCATAGACAGCAATGAGCTTTCGCAGATTTCGTTCGGAGAAGTTGTGAATGAAATTGTAAAACTTGCGGGCGAAAACAGCGCAGGGCCGTTAAAAGCGGTAATCTCACTTACCGCACTCTTGCTTATATGCTCGCTTTTATCTTCGTACAAAAATTCGCTTTCAAGTGAACTTTCCTCCTCACTTGGCATAGCAGCCGTACTGTGTGCTACCTGTACGGCTGCACTCCCCGTAATTGAAGTAATTTCAGATATGTCAACGGTAGTAAAAACGGCATCAAGTTTTATGCTTGCATTTGTGCCTGTAATGGTTATGATTATGTCGAGCACGGGACACGCCGTAAGCGGTGCGTCATATTACGCAATGATGATCGGCGCAGGAGAGGGAGTGGGACAACTAAGCTCAAAGGTAATAGTTCCTTTTCTTAATATGTTTCTCGGTGTATCAGTAACGGCAAGCGTATGCTCGGAATCAAAACTTACGGGTATAACTTCAATAATTTCAAAAGCCGTAAAATGGGTACTCGGGTTTGTTATGACTGTATTTACAGCTGTACTTTCTTTTAAGCAGATGATAACTACCTCGGTTGACGATGTTTCTACACGAGCCGTGCGATTTACTTTAAATTCATTTATTCCGATAGTAGGCTCAGCGCTTTCAGATGCATACAAAACCGTACAGGGCAGTGTAAACTTGCTTAAATCGGGACTTGGAATTTTTGTTATAGTATCTATTGCTTTTGTGTTTCTGCCTATAATACTTAACAGCCTTTTGTGGATATTTACTTTATCGGCAGGAAAGTTACTTGCGGAGATACTCGGCATAAATCAGGTAAAAGATTTGCTTGAGGGTGTCGGTACCGTGCTTTCAACCTTGCTTGCAATTGTATTGTGCATTATGTCGGTTTACATAATTTCAACTGCACTTGTGCTTTTGATGGGAGGCGGCGGAATATGAGCGGTATGATTTCTGCGGTTATAACAGTTTGTGCCGGTGCTCTTATTTGCAGTCTGCTGTCGGCATTTGTACCCGAGGGTACTACCAAAAAAACCGTTGCCCTTGTAATCGGTGCGTTTATGGTATGCTGTCTTATTTCGCCGATAACCTCGGCAATTTCTTCTATAGATTTTGATGCCGAACCTGTTGATTACAGCGAAGATCAAGTTTCCACTTCCGACGAAGCCTACGCAAATGTTGTGATTAAACAGGCACAACAAAATCTTGAACAAAGCCTTACCGACCTGCTTGCTCAAAACAACATAAAAATATCCGAATGTAAAATCGTACTTGCAAAATCGCAGTCAAACAGCATAATTATCGGTGACATCAGCATATATATGAGTAATGAATATAAAAGCCGGAAAGATAAAATCGGCTCAATTGTTTTTGAAAGCTTCGGAGCATATCCGAGAATAACTTTTATTTAAGGGTGCAAAGCTATGGAAGAAAAAACAAACGGAATAAAAAAGCTGTTTGAAAGTGACAAAGCAAGAAAAATTATAGTAATTATCGGTATTATCGGAATAGCACTTATTTTTATTTCTTCAATTTCGGGAATTAATACCGATAAAAAAACGGAAACCGAGGGCTTTTCGGTTACTACCTACAGCACGGAGATTGAAAGCGATTTGCAAAAAATCCTTTCAAGTATCAGCGGCTGCGGAGAAACAAAGGTGCTTCTTACCATAGAAAACTCGGTCGAATATGTATATCTTGAGGACAGTACCACCAAGACAAAGGAAATTCAGCCTGTTATCCGCGGTGTGCTTGTTGTGTGCGAGGGCGGAGATGATCCCGTCGTAACACAAACGGTCACACAAGCGGTAACAAGGGCACTGGATATTTCATCGGCAAAGGTATGTGTTACAAAATTAACAGAACGAAGGTAGAGGTATTATGAAAATTCAGAAGAAACATATTGTAATGACATCACTTGTACTTGCTCTGGCAACGGCGGTTTACATAAACTATCAGATTTCGCAGGCTCGTACAACTTCACCTGCAAAGGAGCTGGGGGCAGCGTCATATGTAAATGCAACAGTCGGGGAAACAGCAACCTCCGACGAGGCGGCAGCTGCAATGGCACTATCGAAGGAGCAGCAGGATTTCTTTGCATCCGAACGCACTAAAAGGCAGAACACGCAAGACAAGGTAATTGACGATGCGGAGGAGATACTCGATTCCGACTCGAGTTCAGACACGGAACTTACCGAGGCGCAAGAAAATGTAGAGCGAATCATCAGCTTTTTTACAACGCAGGATACCATAGAAACCATTGTGAAAGCGAAAGGCTTTTCCGATTGCCTTTGCTGTATAACCGATATGGGTGTAACCGTTATAGTTCCGAAAAACGAGCTTAACGAAAACACCGTTTTGTCAATATACGATGCCGTAACAACGCACTATGAAATTGCAAGTGACGCAATATCTGTTGTAGGTGCGTGAATATAGTTTACAATCAAAATTTTATGTGATATAATTATCCTGATAATTTATTGTAAAGTTGGGATAATATGTCTGAAGAGATAAATGTAACTTCTCAGGAAGTAGAAGTAACAGAAGAAAATGAAAACGAAGCAGTACAGATTAAACTTACACGCTCCGAACAGCGTGAGCAGGTATTTATGCTTTTATTTTCAAAGTCATTTACAAACACATCTGTCGACAATATGGTGCAGGACAGCTCGGAACTCTTTATGGGCGGAGTAAGCGCACTTGCACAGGCAGAAGTTGAGGGTATTGTATCGGCTAAAGAAGAACTTGACGAGATTATTTCACGCTATCTAAAAAAAGGATGGACTCTTTCAAGAATTTCAAAGCCGTCGCTTGCAATCCTTGAACTTGCAGTGTATGAAATCAAGTATCTTGACAATGTTCCCGCAAGCGTAGCAATCAACGAGGCGGTAGAACTTGCAAAGAAGTACACTATTGACGAGAGCGGATTTGTCAACGGAATATTAGGCTCATTTGTAAGAGATAACGGAGAAAACTAATGAGCCTTTTCCTTGGTATAGATACCTCTAACTACACAACTTCGGTTGCGGTGTATAACAGCGAAAACGGCGAAATGCTGCAGCGAAAGCAGCTTTTGCCCGTAAAACAGGGACAGCTTGGCTTAAGACAGAGCGATGCGGTTTTTCATCACACACAACAGCTTCATACTCTTGTTGAGGACATTGCAAAGGAAGTTGACTTGTCGGGTGTGTCTGCATTAGGCGTATCAACACGCCCCCGTCCGGTTGACGGCTCATATATGCCGTGCTTTACGGTTGGAGAAAACACAGCAAGAATTATATCGGCAGTAATAAAAAAGCCTCTCCTGACATTTTCACATCAGGAGGGGCATATTGCCGCAGCACTGTTTTCAGCCGCAAGAGAAGATTTGCTTGAAAAAGAATTTTTAGCATTTCATATAAGCGGAGGCACAACGGAGGCGGTGCTCGCAAAGGGCAGTACAAGCTCGTTTGCCGTTAAAGAGGCTGCAAAAACACTTGACTTAAATGCCGGACAGGCAGTTGACAGAGTGGGGCTTATGCTCGGTTTAAAATTTCCGTGCGGTCCGCAGCTTGAACAGCTTGCGCTTAATAATACAGAAAAATTCAAAGTTCGTCCTACTCTCAAGGGCGCCGATTGCTGTTTGAGCGGACTTGAAAATCAGTGTAAAAAAATGCTTGATAACGGCGAAAGCAAAGAAAAAATCGCTGCTTTTTGCCTTGCTTTTATTCAGGCTACGCTTGAAAAAATGACTGAAAAATTGCTCGAGCAATACGGCAATTTGCCTGTGATTTTTGCGGGCGGAGTAATGTCAAATTCCATTATAAGAAATGCTCTGACCGAGAAATTCGGCGCTACATTTGCAAAACCCGAATATTCCGCCGATAACGCAGCGGGTATTGCGTATTTGGCATATATGAAATATACGGAAATCTAAGACGATTATAAGTGTAAAAATATTAAAATACTTCATCAGCGGGAGGTAAAGAGATGTATTCACCGCAGATTCAAAAGCCGAGAGTGCTTTCTGTTTCACAAATAAATTTTTATATAAAGTCAATTATCGAGAATGACGGCAGTTTGCAGTTTGTGCTTGTAACAGGTGAAATCTCTAATCTCACCGTGCACCAACGCAGCGGTCATATTTACCTTTCGCTTAAAGACAGCAATTCAGTTATAAGTGCCGTTATGTTTGCAGGCAACGCAAGACGACTTAAGTTCCGCCTTGAAAACGGAATGAAAGTAATTTGTCGTGGCAGAATTTCTGTATATGAGCCGAGCGGCAGGTATCAGCTTTATATTGAGGATATGCAGCCAGACGGTGTGGGTGCGCTTACGCTTGCTTTTGAACAGCTTAAAAAGAGCCTTGCTCAAAAAGGACTGTTTGACAATGCGCATAAAAAGCCACTGCCGAAATTTCCTAAAACAATCGGCGTCATAACTTCTCCCACGGGTGCGGCGGTTCAGGATATAACGAATATTATCAGACGAAGATTTCCGAGTGCGGATATAGTGCTCGCACCTGTGCTTGTTCAGGGAGAAAGTGCGCCCGAGCAGCTTGTGCGTGCCGTAAATAAATTCAGTGCAAGCAAGATTGCCGATGTGGTTATCATAGGCAGAGGCGGCGGTTCTGCCGAAGACTTATGGGCGTTTAATGACGAACAACTTGCGTATGCGGTCTATAATTGCGAAACTCCCATAATTTCGGGTGTGGGACACGAAACAGATTTTACTGTCTGTGACTTTGTCGCCGATGTTCGTGCCTCTACTCCGTCTGCTGCGGCAGAACTTGCCGTACCCGACAGGCAGGAGCTTATGTCTTACTATTTTAAGCAAAAGCAATATATATCCGCTATGCTTGACAGAAAGATAAAAACGGCGCAGTTAAGACTTGAAAATCAGCAGAGAAGAATGTCTGCATCATCGCCGAAGCTCAAAGCGGAACAGCTTGAAAAACAGCTTTCGGCAAAGAGCGAAAAGCTGACACGGTTTATGAATATTTATATTTCCGATAAAGAAAATAAACTTATTGCCGCAAAGGGCAAACTTGACGGTTTGAATCCGCTTAATGTATTGAATCGTGGTTATGCAATAGCCGAAAAGGACGAAAAAATCATTACCTCATCAAAACAGCTTAAAAACGGCGACGATTTCACTGTTATTTTGAGTGACGGTAAAATAAACGCAAAGGTATGTGGTGAATAACTATGGCTTTTACACATCTTCATAATCATACCGAATACAGCTTGCTTGACGGAGCAAGCAGAATAAACAAACTTGTGGAATCGGCAAAGGAAAAGGGACAAACCGCTCTTGCCATTACCGACCACGGTGTAATGTACGGCGTCATTGACTTTTACCGAGCCTGTAAAAAGCAGGGGATAAAGCCTGTTATCGGCTGTGAAGTTTATGTTGCGCCGCACTCTCGTTTTGACAAAACTTCGGCGTATGAAAAGTATTATCATATGGTGCTGCTTTGCGAAAATAACGAGGGCTATCAAAATTTAATTAAACTTGTTTCAAAAGGCTTTACCGAGGGCTTTTATTCAAAGCCGAGAATTGACGATGAGCTTTTGAAAGAATATCACAAGGGCCTAATCTGCCTTTCTGCCTGTCTTGCCGGTGAAATTCCGCAGAATCTGCTTGACGGAAACTATGACGGAGCAAAGCAGAAGGCTCTTTTTTATCAATCGCTTTTCGGTAAGGATAACTTTTTTATAGAACTTCAGGACCACGGCATAGAGGAGCAAAAACGAATTAATCCGCAGCTTATTCGCATTGCCGAAGAAATCGGCGCCGAACTTGTGGTTACAAACGACAGCCATTATATAGATAAAAAGGACAGCTTTACGCACAGTATTTTGCTTTGTATCCAGACCAATAAGACGGTAAATGATGTGGACAGAATGGAGTTTAAAACGAGCGAGTTTTACCTTAAAACAGAGGAAGAAATGCGCTCACTCTTTCCGAATCTGCCGCAGGCATATGATAATACACAGAAAATTGCCGACCGCTGTAATGTTGAGTTTGAGTTCGGCGTGCGTAAACTGCCACGATTTGATGTGCCGAATAACGAAGATCATTACGAGTATTTTCGCCGAAAATGCTATGAGGGTCTTTACAGACATTACGGAGAAAATCCCGATAAGTCTTTGATTGACCGACTTGAATACGAACTTGCAACTGTTTCAAAAATGGGTTTTGTCGATTATTACCTTATCGTAAATGATTTTGTACAGTATGCAAAGAGTGAAAAAATCCCTGTCGGACCCGGCAGAGGTTCGGGTGCAGGTTCGCTTTGCGCCTATTGCATAGGAATTACAGCGATAGATCCGATCAAGTATAATCTTCTTTTTGAAAGATTTTTAAACCCTGAGCGTGTAAGTATGCCCGACTTTGATGTCGATTTCTGTACCGAGCGCCGAGGAGAAGTAATTGACTATGTAGTGCGTAAATACGGCACGGACAGAGTTGCGCAGATTATATCATTCGGTACTATGGCGGCAAGAGGCGCTATAAGAGATGTCGGCAGAGTGCTTGCAATTCCGTATGCCACGGTTGACTCGGTTGCCAAACTTGTACCTATGGAATTAAAGGTTACTATAGATTCCGCACTCAAGGCAAGTCCCGAATTAAGACATCGCTATGAAGAGGACGAACAGACAAAGCAATTGCTTGATATTGCAAAGAGCATTGAGGGAATGCCAAGACACGCTACAATGCACGCCGCAGGTGTAGTAATTACCGACCGTCCCGTATCTGATTATGTTCCGCTTTCAAAAAATGATGACAATGTGGTAACACAGTTTACCATGACCACACTTGAGGAGCTCGGTTTGCTCAAAATGGACTTTCTCGGACTTCGCAATCTTACGGTAATTGACTATGCGGATAAACAGATACGAAAAAATCATCCCGAGTACAATCCCGATAATATAAACGATAAAGACGAAAAAGTTTTTGCTATGATTTCTCAAGGCAATACGGAGGGTGTGTTTCAGTTTGAAAGCCAGGGTATGAAAAATGTTCTTATGCGACTAAAGCCCGATTCGATCGAGGATTTAATCGCCGTGGTTTCGCTTTATCGACCCGGACCTATGGACAGTATTCCCCGTTACATCGACTGCCGCCACAATCCATCGCACATTACCTATAAGCACCCGTTATTAAAGCCTATACTTGAGGTTACCTACGGCTGTATTGTCTATCAGGAACAGGTAATGCAGATTTTAAGAGTGCTTGCAGGTTTCAGTCTTGGCAGAGCGGATATTGTTCGCCGTGCCATGAGTAAAAAGAAAGCCGCAGAAATGGCAAAGCAAAGAGAGATTTTTCTTCACGGCATTACAGATGAAAACGGCAAAGTAATTGTTGACGGTTGTATTCGCAGAGGTATTGACGAGAAAATTGCCAATTCAATTTATGACGAAATCGAAAGTTTTGCTTCTTATGCTTTCAATAAGTCACACGCAGCGGCATATTCTATGATTTCATACAAAACCGCATATTTAAAATGTCATTATCCGCAGGAGTATATGGCGGCATTGCTCACAAGTGTGCTTGATAACCAAAACAAACTTGCAGCATATATAGGCGAATGTCAGCGGCTCGGAATAAAAGTTTTGCCTCCGAGTGTAAACGAAAGCGATCTCGGCTTTACTGTCAGCGGTAACAATATACGCTACGGATTGCTTGCAATCAAAAATCTCGGCAGAGCTTTTATTGATCAGATAATTAAAGAGCGCAGATTAAAGCCTTATACAAGCCTTTACGATTTTTGTAAAAGACTTTGCGGCAAAAATATGAACAGCCGTGCTATAGAAAGTCTTATAAAGTGCGGTGCGCTTGACGGACTTGGCGCTAACCGCAGACAACTGCTTGCAATAAGCAAAACCGTGCTTGACGATGTTGAATATGAGGCTAAAAAGAATCAAGGCGGACAGCTTTCGTTTTTTGATATGGGTGACGACAGTACAAAGGCTACATCAGAACCCCAACTGCCTGATTTGAAAGAATTTTCGACTGATGAGCTTTTGAGAATGGAAAAGGAAATAGCAGGCATATACCTAAGCGGTCACCCTGCCGATAATTACAGCCTTTATTCCGAGCGAATGAAAGCCGACAGAATAGGCGAAATTATAAATGACGAAACAGGACGCTATCCCGATGGCAAGAAAGTGCTGATTGTAGGTATTATTTCCAAAGTGAAAACTCAACTTACCAAAAGCAACAAACTTATGGCTTTTATAAATGTAGAAGATAAGTACGGCATAATGGAAGCGGTTGTTTTTCCGAATGTGTATGAAAAAAGCACTATTCTTTTAAATGAAAACATACCCGTTATTATAAAAGGCACATTGAATTTTAAAGAAAACGAAGAACCGAAAATAATTTGCGACAGCATTGCAAAAGCCTTTAATAATGAGGAATGTAAAAATATGTCTGCCGCAAATTACGAACAAAACAGGGGAGTGGCAGAACATAAAAGCGCATATCAAAAGCCTTATGTACCGCAGGCACTTTATTTGAGAATTGATGACCTTAATACGGATATGTACCGTCGAGCAAAGAGAGTTACGGATATTTTCGACGGCAGAACACCGATTATTTTTTATCTTACCGATTCAAAACGCAAGGTAAAAGCCCCTGCAAATATGTGGGTGAGTCTTAATGATGTTATGATAAAAGAGCTTAAACATCAGCTTGGTGATGAAAATGTAGCGGTAAAATAAACAAATTCTTTATAAAATCACTATCGAAAACATATAAATTCACCTTTTAGCTATTGCAAAATTCGTTTAATAGGTATATAATACTATATATGATATTCACTTTAACGCATAAAAACTTTAAAGCATATGTTTGTTTAAGTACTAAAGTAAAAACGGGAGGACGAATTTTTATGAAAATGACAAAAAGAATTTTGGCAACCGCAACAGCAGCGCTTACAGTAACAGCTGCACTCGCAGGCTGTACAGGCGGTACTTCATCAACAACTTCAACAGCTGCTCCTTCACAGGCAGATGCAAACAAAGTATATAATATCGGTATTTGCCAGCTTGTTCAGCATGAGGCTCTTGACGCCGCAACTAAGGGCTTTAAAGACACTCTTACTGAAAAACTCGGCGCAGACAAGGTTAAGTTTGACGAGCAGAACGCACAGGGCGATTCGGCTACTTGCGCTACAATCTGTAACCAGTTTGTTTCTTCAAATTATGACCTTATTCTCGGTAATGGTACTGCGGCTCTTCAGGCTGCATACACGGCAACACCGTCTATTCCTATTCTCGGTACTTCGATTACAGACTACGGCACAGCTCTTGATATGGCAGAGTGGACAGGCGTTTCGGGTATGAATGTATCCGGTACAACAGACCTTGCTCCGCTTGACAAGCAGGCTGATATGCTCAAGGAACTTTTCCCTGACGCTAAAACAATCGGTATTCTCTATTGCTCGGCAGAGGCTAACTCAAAATATCAGAGCGATACAATCACACCTTTCTTTGAGAGTGCAGGCTACACTGTAAAGACATATTCATTTGCAGATTCAAACGATGTTGCGGCTGTAGCAAAGACAGCTTGTGACGAAAACGATGTTCTTTACATTCCTACAGATAACACAGCGGCTTCAAATACAGGTATTATCGACAATACGGCTACAGCTGCAAAAACTCCTATCATCGCAGGTGAAGAGGGTATTTGTAAAGGCTGCGGTGTTGCAACACTTTCTATCAGCTACTATGAACTTGGTCAGAAAACAGGCGAGATGGCTTATGATATTCTTGTAAACGGTGCCGATATAACTTCTTTAAAAGTTGAGTCAGCTCCTAATGTTACCAAGAAATATGTAAAGAGCCGTTGCGATGCTTACGGAATTACAATTCCTGACGATTACGAGGCTATTGAGGAGTAATAATCCTTAATTTATAAATTAAAAAACGGTGGGGTGCCGTGAAAGCGACACCCCAATCTTTTATGTATTGGTGGTTTTTATGGAATTTTTAGCAGAATACTTCGGTTCTCTTAATCCTGCAAACTTTCTTGCGGCTTTGCCGGGTAATATTGCGCAGGGTATTATCTGGGGACTTATGGGTCTTGGTGTTTTTATTACCTACAAACTTTTGAATTTTGCCGACCTTAGCGTTGACGGTTCTTTTGCAACAGGCGGTGCGGTTACCGCTGTTATGCTTATTAACGGCTGTTCTGTATGGGTAGCGCTTATAGTTGCTATTCTTGCGGGCATTGCGGCAGGTCTTATAACGGGACTTTTACATACTTTGCTCGGTATTCCCGATATTCTTGCAGGTATTCTTACGCAGATTGCGCTTTATTCAATCAACTTGAACATTATGGGAAGGTCAAATCTTCCTATCAGCTACAGAAACTATGCGCTTGTAATTTCCGCAAGCGATATTAATTTATCAATTATCATCGCCCTCGGAATTGCGGCTATTGTTATTGCGGCTATGTATTGGTATTTCGGAACAGAACAGGGCTCTACAATCCGTTCAACAGGTTCAAACCCTGCTATGAGTAAGGCACAGGGCATTAATATCAATGTCGCAAAAGTAATTGCACTTGCGCTTTCAAACGGTCTTGTTGCTCTTGCAGGCTCACTTTTTGCACAGTACCAGGGTTTTGCCGACATCAATATGGGCAGAGGTGCTATCGTAATCGGTCTTGCCGCAGTTATTATCGGTGAAGTCCTCGGCGAGGCTATCTTCCGTAAGCGTATGAACTTTGTTGTAAAAATGCTCTTCGTTATTGTGGGCGGTATTCTTTATTATATTGCAATGGGTATTGTTCTTTGGCTCAAGATGCCGACAGACGATACAAAGCTCTTCACAGCAATTATAGTTGCAATCTTCCTTGCAGTACCTTATTTACAAAAGAAGAGTAAAACCTCCTTTAAAAAGGTAGCTAAAATGAATTTAAAGGCTAACAAGGCAAACGGAGGCAGTGAAAATGCTTGATATTATTAATATTCACAAAACCTTTAATAAAGGCACAATAAATGAGAAGGTCGCACTTGACGGTGTGACACTTCACTTAAACGAAGGCGATTTCTGTACAATAATCGGCGGCAACGGTGCTGGTAAGTCAACTACACTTAATGCCGTCGCCGGTGTATGGCCTGTTGACAGCGGTCAGATTCTTATTGACGGCGTAGATGTAACGGGACTTCCCGAGCATAAAAGGGCAAAGTATCTCGGCAGAGTTTTCCAAGACCCTATGACAGGTACTGTTGCCGATATGGAAATTTTGGAAAACCTTGCTCTTGCGGCAAGAAGAGGCAAGAAAAGAGGTCTTAGCTGGGGCGTTAAGAAATCCGAAAAAGAAGAATACAGAGCACTTTTAAAGCAGTTTGAACTCGGTCTTGAGGACAGAATGACATCAAAGGTAGGTCTTCTTTCGGGCGGACAGCGTCAGGCAATCACCCTTTTAATGGCTACAATCAAGAAGCCTAAACTTTTGCTTCTTGACGAGCATACAGCGGCGCTTGACCCTAAGACTGCGGCAAAGGTGCTTGAACTGAGCGATAAGATTATTGCCGAAAATAACCTTACAGCCCTTATGGTTACACATAATATGCACGATGCGATTGTGCACGGTAACCGCCTTATTATGATGGGCAACGGAAAGGTTATACTTGATATTTCAGGTGAAGAAAAGAAAAAACTCACCGTTGACGACCTCTTGCAGAAGTTTGAAAAGGCGAGCGGTTCTAAACTTGAAAATGACAGAATGCTTTTGAGCAAAGGCGAAGAATAAGATTTTGCTTTTGTCAAATTTGATTAAATTTTTATTTCACAGCAACGGGGCTGTTTCATCTTCACAAATGAAACAGCCTTTTTGTAAATACTTTATAATTTTCATCATTTTTTAATTTTTATGTAACTATTTTGCGATACAAGAATTGTAATTGTCGAAATTAATAAAAAAATATATTATAATTCCTTTATGTAAATTAGAATACTCCGAAATCTTGTAAAATATGATGTTGAAGATAAGTGACTGAGGTGATAAGGTTATGAAAAAAGCTTTAATTATTTCTCACTCTGTGCAAAGTGCCGAGGCTCTTTCACAGCTGCTTAAAATTGAGTATTTTACGCAGATTTCTATTGCTGATAATTCTAAAACAGCAAAAAAACTTGTTGAGAACGATGAGTTTGACCTTATCTGTATTAATGCACCTCTTGCAGAGGAAAGCGGTATTGAGCTTTCCATGCATTTTGCGAGAGTAACCCGTTCAAGCGTGGTTATTATTGTTCCTCAAAAAAACGCAGACGATGTAAACGATGCTTTGACCGAGCACGGTGTGCTTGTAATAGCCAAACCTATTAATAAGCATTTGTTTCATCACTATTTGCAGTTTACGGAATGTTTCAGAATGAGAATGTTGACCGTAAACGAGGAAAATGAAAAGCTCCGCCATATTGTGGAGGATATGAAGATAATAAACAGAGCCAAGCTTCTGCTTATTACCTGCCTTAATATGACAGAACAGGAAGCACATCGCTACCTTGAAAAACAGGCGATGGATATGAGAATGAGCAAAATGCAGATTGCAATGCAGGTTATTAAAACTTACGAAAACTAATTATGCAAAATTTCTGAAAGGAATGTGTATTTATGAGCCGTAAAGCATATTTGATACTTGAAAACGGAACTGTTTTTGAGGGCAAATCATTTGGTGCAGAAAAAGAAACTATGGGAGAATTGGTTTTTACTACAGCTATGACCGGTTATCTTGAAACACTCACCGACCCTTCTTATTACGGTCAGGTGGTTATTCAGACTTTCCCTTTAATCGGTAACTATGGTGTAATTCCCTCTGATTTCGAGAGCAAAGTGCCCTCACTTAGAGGTTATATTGTAAGAGAATGGTGCCAAGCTCCCTCTAACTTCCGTTGCGAGGGCGATCTTGACACCTTTTTAAAAGAGTCGGATATTCCGGGCATCTACGGACTCGACACCAGAGCGCTTACAAGAATTGTTCGTGAGTATGGTGTGCTTAACTGCAAAATCGCTTATTCGGGCGAAGTTACCGAAGAAGAGCTTGCAGAGATTAAGGCTTATAAAATCGAACAGGCTGTAGAGAGCACAACAATCAGCGAAAAAGAAGAATTCAAAGCTGAAAACGGCGACCTCAATGTTGTTCTTATGGATTTCGGTGCAAAGCACAACATAGGCAGAGAGCTTGTTAAGCGTGGTTGCAATGTTACAGTAGTACCTGCTCATACAACAGCAGAGCAGATTAAAGCTATGAATCCTGACGGCATTATGCTTTCAAACGGTCCGGGAGATCCATCGGACAACACTGCAATTATTGCCGAGCTTAAAAAGCTTTGCGAATATAAAATTCCTACATTCGGTATCTGCTTAGGACATCAGCTTTTGGCACTTAGCCAGGGCGCTAAGACAGAAAAACTTAAATACGGCCACAGAGGAGCTAACCAACCTGCAAAAGAGGTTGAAACAGGCAGAGTTTACATTACTTCACAGAACCACGGCTATGCTGTTGTAAGCGACAGTATGCCTGAAAATGCTGTAGAGAGTTTTGTAAACGGCAATGATGATACTTGTGAGGGTGTTAAGTATACAAATATGCCTGCCTTCTCTGTTCAGTTCCACCCGGAGGCTTGCGGCGGTCCGCACGACACAGCGTTTTTGTTTGACCGTTTCATTGATTTGATGAAAAACAACAAATAAAACTATCCATAATTTATATACGAATTTGATTTTTAAATAAGGATAAGGAATGATTTTATGCCACTTAAAAGCAACATTAAAAGAGTTATGGTAATCGGTTCGGGTCCGATTGTAATCGGTCAGGCTGCTGAATTTGACTACGCAGGCACACAGGCTTGCCGTGCGCTTAAGGAAGAGGGACTTGAGGTTATTCTCGTAAACTCTAACCCTGCTACCATTATGACAGATAATGCAATGGCTGATAAAATTTATATCGAGCCGCTTACACTTGAAACAGTTAAAAGAATTATTAAAAAAGAGCGTCCCGACAGCCTTCTTTCCACACTCGGCGGTCAGACAGGTCTTACACTTTCTATGCAGCTTGCAAAGGAAGGTTTCCTCGATAAATACGGAGTTCAGCTCCTCGGCGCTAATCCTGAAACAATTGACAAGGCAGAGGACAGACAGATGTTCAAGGACACAATGCTTGAAATCGGACAGCCTGTTATTCCGTCACTCGTTGTAAACGATGTTGAGTCTGCCGTAAAATTTGCAGATGAAATCGGCTACCCTGTAATTATTCGTCCTGCATTTACACTCGGCGGTACAGGCGGTGGTATCGTAAATGATGAGGAAGAATTAAGAGAGATTACTTCAAACGGTCTTGAGCTTTCACCGATTACACAGGTTCTTGTAGAGAAATGTATTTCGGGTTGGAAAGAAATAGAGTTTGAGGTAATGCGTGACAGCGACGGCAATGTTATTACTGTCTGCTCAATGGAGAACTTTGACCCTGTCGGCGTACATACAGGCGACAGTATCGTTATTGCTCCTACCGTTACTCTTGCAGATAAAGAGTATCAGATGCTCAGAAGTGCGGCGCTTGATATTATCTCTGCCTTAAAGGTAGAGGGTGGCTGTAACTGCCAGTTCGCACTTAATCCGGAAACATTTGAGTATGCCGTAATCGAGGTAAACCCAAGAGTTTCCCGTTCATCTGCTCTTGCGTCAAAGGCAACAGGTTATCCTATTGCAAAGGTAGCGGCTAAGATTGCTATCGGCTACACACTTAATGAAATCAAGAATGCCGTAACGGGTACAACATACGCTTGCTTTGAGCCTGCTCTTGACTATGTTGTAGTTAAATTCCCAAAATGGCCGTTCGATAAATTTGTATATGCAAACCGCACACTCGGTACTCAGATGAAAGCAACAGGCGAGGTTATGGCTATTGCTCCTACATTTGAGCAGGCTATTATGAAGGCTGTAAGAGGTGCAGAGATTTCTCACGATACACTCGATGATAAGGAATTTGCTCAACTTTCAAATGCGTCTGTTTACGACAGATTAAGCGTTTGCGATGATAAGAGAATTTTCTGCGTATATGAGGCACTCAAGAGAGGCATTACTGTAGAGCAGATTCACGAAGTTACACTTATTGACGAGTGGTTCTTGGAGAAACTCAAGAATATCATTGCTGTTGAGAATGAGCTTAAAAACAGCGAGCTTACAGATGACCTCTACTACAGAGCAAAGAAAATGGGATTTCTCAACAGAACTATTGAGGCTATTACAGGTAAGAAATGCGAAAAGAACCTTTTGCCTGTATATAAAATGGTTGATACCTGCGCCGCTGAATTTGAGGCACAGACACCTTACTTCTACTCAACCTTTGATAAGGAAAACGAGGCAGAAGAGTTTATTAAAAATAATAAATCAGATAAAAAGACAGTAATCGTATTTGGTTCAGGCCCTATCAGAATCGGTCAGGGTATCGAATTTGACTATGCGTCGGTTCACTGCGTATGGGCACTTAAAAAGGCAGGCTATGATGTTGTTATCGTAAACAACAACCCTGAAACCGTATCTACCGACTTCGACACTGCCGACAGACTTTACTTTGAGCCGCTTACAACAGAAGATGTTATGGGTATCATCAATACAGAAAAGCCATACGGTGTTGTAGTAGCATTCGGCGGTCAGACAGCTATCAAACTTACAAAGCATATGAGCGACTGCGGTGTTAATATTCTCGGTACTTCATATGATGCTATTGATATGGCAGAGGACAGAGAGCGTTTTGACGAACTCCTTGAGAAATACCACATTAAGCGTCCGAGAGGCGTAACGGTTATGACAACCGATGAGGCTCTTGAGGTTGCCGAGACAATCGGCTATCCTGTACTTCTCCGTCCGTCTTATGTACTTGGCGGTCAGAATATGATTATCGCATTTAACGAGGCTGATGTTAAGGAGTATATGGCTATTATTCTTGCACAGAATATAGAGAACCCAATCCTTATTGATAAATACTTACAGGGTACAGAACTTGAAGTTGACGCTATATGTGACGGTGAGGATATTCTCATTCCGGGTATTATGGAGCATATTGAGAGAGCCGGTATCCATTCCGGTGACTCAATCGCTGTATATCCTGCTTGGAATATTTCTGACAAGATGACACAGACAATCATTGAAAGTTCTAAGAACCTTGCTATTGAGTTACAGACAAAGGGTCTTGTAAATATTCAGTACCTTATCTATAATGATGAGCTTTATGTAATTGAGGTAAATCCCCGTTCATCAAGAACAATTCCTTATATCAGTAAGGTTACAGGCGTACCTATGGTTGACCTCGCTACAAGAGCAATGCTCGGCGAAAAGCTCAAGGATATGGGTTACGGCACAGGTCTTTACAGAAAGAGCCCTTACATTGCAGTAAAAGTTCCGGTATTCAGCTTTGAAAAACTTATCAATGTTGATAACCACCTCGGACCTGAAATGAAGTCAACAGGTGAAGTTCTCGGTGTTGCAGGCACTCTTGAAGAGGCTCTTTATAAGGGACTTATCGGTGCAGGTTACAAGATGAAGAAAAACGGCGGTGTATTTATTACTGTTCGTAATTCCGATAAGGCAGAAATCGGCGAAATTGCCAAGAAGTATTATGACCTCGGCTTTAAGATTTATGCTACAGAGGGTACAGCAGCCGTACTTAAGAAATACGGTATTGACGCTGTTGCCGTAAAGAAGATTCACGAGTGCAAGACAGACAACACACTCACACTTATTGAGTCGGGTAAGATTCAGTATGTAATTTCAACTTCCGCAAAGGGCAGAATTCCGTCAAGAGATTCTGTTAAAATCCGCAGAAAGACAGTTGAGAGAAACATTCCTTGTCTTACAGCTCTTGATACCGCAAACGCACTTGCGGATTGCCTTAAGAGCCATTATTCACAGCACAGTACAGAGCTTATAGATATTAACCATATGAGGGATGAAAAAGAAATGCTTAAATTTACAAAGATGCAGGGCATCGGTAATGACTATATTTATTTCAGCACTTTTGATCAGGAAATCAACAATCCGGAGGCTCTCTCTGTAAGACTTTCAGACAGACACTTCGGTATCGGCGGCGATGGTATTATTCTTGTTTGCCCATCTAAGGTTGCTGACGCTAAGATGAAGATGTACAACCTTGACGGTTCAGAGGGTAAGATGTGCGGTAACGGTATCCGTTGCGTGGGTAAGTTCCTCTATGACCACGGTATGGTTGATTACAAGGAGAAGGACGAAATCACAATTGAAACCCTTTCAGGTATCAAGAGCCTTAAGGCTTACACAACCAACGGTGAGGTAACAAGCCTTAGAGTAGATATGGGCAAGGCAATTCTTGATCCAAAGGAAATCCCTGTTGCTATGAATAAGGACAAGATTGTAAACGAGCCTGTTACAATCGGCGACAAGGAATACAACATTACCTGCGTATCTATGGGTAATCCACACTGCGTTGTATTTATGGATGACATTGACAATCTTGACATTGAAAAGATTGGTCCTATGTTTGAAAACGATAAACTCTTCCCGGAGAGAGTTAATACAGAATTTGTTACAGTTCTTGACGACCATACAATCAAGATGAGAGTATGGGAGAGAGGTTCTGGCGAAACATGGGCTTGCGGTACAGGCGCTTGTGCGGTAGCTGTTGCGGCTTGTGAAAACGGCTTCTGCAAAAAGGGCGAAGATATTAAAATCAAGCTCAAGGGCGGTGACCTTGTCATCAATTACACAGACGAAACCGTATATATGACAGGTAACGCCGAAAAAGTATTTGAAGGAGAGATTGAGGTATAATTTATGGCTAATCATACTGAAAAAAAAGCTAAAAAATATATATTTGTAACAGGCGGCGTAGTATCCGGTCTTGGTAAGGGTATTACAGCAGCTTCTCTCGGCAGACTCCTTAAGGCAAGAGGCCTTAAGGTAGTCGCTCAAAAACTTGATCCGTACATCAATGTTGACCCGGGTACAATGAGCCCGTATCAGCACGGCGAGGTTTATGTAACTGAGGACGGCGCAGAAACCGACCTCGACCTCGGTCACTATGAGCGTTTTATTGACGAAGACCTCAACAAGTATTCAAATCTTACAACAGGTAAGGTTTATTCAAATGTACTTGAAAAAGAGCGTCACGGCGATTACCTCGGCAAAACAGTACAGGTAATCCCACACATTACAAATGAAATTAAGTCTTTTATTTACAATGTAGGTGAAAAGACTGACGCCGATATTGTAATTACAGAAATCGGCGGTACAGTAGGCGATATTGAAAGCCAGCCTTTCCTTGAGTCAATCCGTCAGGTTTCGCTTGAAGTCGGCAGAGAAAACAGTATTTTCATTCATGTTACACTTGTTCCGTACATTAAGGGCAGTGAAGAGCATAAATCAAAGCCGACACAGCATTCGGTTAAGGAACTCCGTTCACTCGGTATCAACCCTGATATTATTGTTCTTCGTTGTGACGAACCGCTTGAAGAGAGTATCTTTAAGAAAATTGCTTTGTTCTGTAATGTAAAGCCTGACTGTGTAATTGAGAACATTACACTTCCGACTCTTTATCAGGCACCGCTTATGCTTGAAGAGAGCAACTTCTCAAATGTAGTTTGCCGTGAACTTAACATAGCTACAGACAAAACACCTGACCTTACAGAGTGGAAAGAAATGCTGGAAAGAATCAATAACCGTTCAAAGAAATGCAAAATTGCTCTTTGCGGTAAATATGTTGCACTTCACGACGCATACCTTTCAGTAGCCGAGGCACTTCGTCACGCAGGTTACGAAAATTCCGCTGATGTTGAAATCAAGTGGGTTGACTGTGAGCTTATCACAAAGTATTCGGCAGATGACCTTTTAGGCGATGTTGACGGTATTCTTGTTCCGGGCGGCTTTGGCAACAGAGGTGTTGAAGGTAAGGTAATGGCTGCCAAATATGCTCGTGAGCACGATATTCCGTACCTCGGTATCTGCCTTGGTATGCAGACAGCAGTAATTGAATTTGCTAAGCATGTACTCGGATATGAGGATGCAAACAGCGGTGAGTTTGCTCCGGAGGGCAAGCACAATGTAATCGACCTTATGCCCGAACAGCTCGGTATTGAAGATATGGGCGGAACAATGCGCCTCGGTGCTTATCCTTGCGTTATCAAGAAAGGCTCAATTATGGAAAGAGCTTACGGTAAGCCTGAAGTACAGGAGCGCCACCGTCATCGTTATGAATTTAATAATGATTACAGAGAAGAAATTGAAAAGGCAGGTATGATTATTACAGGTACATCACCTAACGGTATGCTTGTTGAGGCAGTTGAAATTCCTGCCAATAAGTTCTACATCGGTGTTCAGTATCACCCTGAATTTAAGTCCCGTCCTAACAGAGCACATCCGCTTTTCAGAGAGTTTATTAAGGCTTCGCTTGATAAGTGATTTCGGAATTTTCTTGGTTTTGGCAATTATTTGTCACTAACCTTTTGCCCATATATCAGAAAAGGATTGATAATAATGCAGATTAACAGAAATTTTGACAACCTCGTGCCAAACTATCTTTTTGCAGAGGTTGCATCAAGAACAAATAAGTATATGCAGGAACACCCTGACAAGAAGGTAATTAAGCTCGGTATCGGCGATGTAACACTTCCGCTTGCTCCTGTTGTAATTGAGGCTATGAAGAAAGGTGCGGAAGACCTTGCACATAAGGATACTTTCAAGGGCTATCCTGATTATGAGGGCTATGCATTCCTCAGAGAGGCTATTTCTAACTATTATGCAGGTTTTGGCGTAACAGTAGATGCAAACGAAATCTTTGTGTCCGATGGCGCAAAGTCAGACTGCGGCAACATCGGTGACATTTTCGGCAAGGATAATGTTGTTCTCGTTACCGACCCTGTTTACCCTGTATATGTTGACTCAAACATTATGGCTGGCAGAAAGATTGTTTATGCTAACTCAAACCGTGAGAATAACTTTGCGGCTCTCCCTGATGAGAATGTAAAGGCTGACATCATCTATCTCTGTTCACCTAATAACCCAACAGGTTCAGCCTATACAGCTGACGAGTTAAAGCAGTGGGTTGACTATGCAATCAAGAATGATGCTATCATTCTCTATGATGCAGCATATGAGGCATTTATTACAGAGGATCTCCCTCGTTCAATTTTCGCAATTGAGGGTGCAAGAAAGTGCGCAATTGAGATGTGCTCACTTTCAAAGACTGCAGGCTTTACAGGTACAAGATGCGGCTACACAATCATTCCGAGAGAGCTTGAGCGTGACGGTCACAACATCTACAATACTTGGTATCGCCGTCAGGCAACTAAGTTTAACGGCGTTTCTTGGCCTGTACAGTGTGCAGCTGCCGCTGTATTCAGTGAAGAGGGTCAGAAGCAGATTAAGGAGAATATTTCTTACTACCAGGATAATGCAAAAATTATCTCATCAGCTATGGATGAACTCGGCATTTATTATACAGGCGGTAAGAACTCACCGTATATTTGGCTCAAGTGTCCTAATGATATGGGCAGCTGGGAATTCTTTGACCTCCTTCTTAACGAGGCTAATGTAGTAGGTACTCCGGGTGAGGGCTTTGGTAAGAACGGCGCAGGTTACTTCCGTCTTACTTCATTCGGTGACAGAGAAAACACAATTGAGGCAGTTGAAAGAATTAAGAAGTTGCTTTCTAAGTAATTTTATTTCTGCCAAAGTATAGTGATTATTTGAATTTTAAAGGTGCTGTAAAAAAACAGCCCAAATAAAAAATGACTGCATTCTAACCGAAAGGTAGGAATGCAGTCATTTTTCTGTAATGGAATATCTTTGAGTTTGACTTGTCCTTTTTCATAAATATATACACTGCCTCTGTAATAAGGGCATCGGATTGACTGCGTTGACCTTACGCTCTCCGGAAACAGTACGCTTTTATTCTTTATTAGGGCTGATTCCTATATGTGTTCTTGAAATCCTTTACTTTAAAATTCGACTTTGATGTCATCTAAAAAGAGCATAGGTTTCTCTCCTCTGTTGTTTGTCTTGTCAACTGCAATTCTGGAGCTTCCTATGCTCTTTTTCAATATTTACTTTTGATTATCCCACATTTTTTGCTATTTATTTGTTTTGATGTTTATTTTTATTTAATACTTTCCCTACCACCAAACTGCTCAAAAAAGCCGCAAGCAAAATCCATGGAAGAATTCTTGCGTCGAAGCAGAGTAGGAGAAGTACGGTTACTGCAAGAGGTTTTCGCATTGTAACACCGAGCAGTGCTGCGGTAATTACTGCTGCGCAAAATGCGGTATCAAGTCCCATAAGTAGGGCTACACCAAAGCCGATACTCACTCCGCAGAAAATAACGGGGAAGAAATGACCGCCTTTCCACCCTGATTTAATGCAAACATTTGTTATTACAAGTTTTAATAATCCTGAAATTATCAGTATCCACGGCGCAAATTCTCCGATACCGCTATTTATCTCGTTAATGCTGTCTTCACCCGAAAACATTACAAGCGGAAGGTATGTACCGAAAATTCCAAGAATAATTCCGCCGAGTGTGGTGCTTATTATTATTCCTAAACTGCTCTGAATTTTATCAAATAAAATTTTGAGCAGTTTTTCTGATATTATAAATAAAAGTCCAGCTAAAGTGCCGAGAAGTGCAAGAGGAATACCCCATAGTCTTTCAGTATTTGTAATGTTGTATTCGCCTATTCTCGGTAATCCCATACTGCCGCCGAAAGCTTGATTCAGTAAAAATATTGTTCCTGTTGCAAACAGCACAGCTACGATATTTGAAATTAATTTGCCTGTGCGTATATCGGTTGCTTTGTCTTGGGTATCTAATTGTTCTTCATTTGCTGCGGCAAGACCGAAAAGTGGTGCATAAAAAATAGCCGTTAATGTGGCGCTCACACCTGTTTGCATAAGTTCGGGTATCTTACTTTGTGCATTTTTCATATGATTGCCTGCCCAGTAACAAAGTCCGACAATAACTCCTGTAAGTCCTGCTTCCGGTCCGATACTGCCGCCGAAAAGCAGTGGAATGAGTGCGGAAATACAAAGCAACAGCACTTTATTGTACGGATAAAATTTATCTCGCTTAACTTTTTTCATTACTTCTTCAAGCTCGTCGGGGACTGCTTTTGAGATTTTTTGATATATTCCAAGAAGTATTCCGCCGATTGTACAAACCGCAAGAGGATAATATGTAAAATTAATATTTGACGGAACAGTTTCCCATATAAAGCTGATTCCAAGGCTCATTAATTTAAGAAATAGCCATACTATACAGGCTATTACCGCACCGCTGAACCCGCAAAAAAGATAATAGATGAAATTGTTGGCAAGTGTACTTTTTTTCATATGTTGCCCTCCGTATTAAAATTATATGATTTCTTTTGAGTGTTGTAATACGCAATTGTGTCTATATTGTCAAGTATAAATTGTTGGACATTGCTGTCATATAAAACGACTTTATATGAACCGTACATACCCAAGCGTTCCTGTGTTGTGATGCCGAGTTGAATACCGTTTTCAGTTGGGATTTTATGATTTTTACCGTTTTCGTCGGCAAGATATTCAAGCATATTAATTTTTATAAGCCAATTAGTTATGCTTGTTGTTTTAATTCCTTTCATTTCTTCGGTATCAATCAAACTGTTAAGCTTTTTGGTAATTTCGGTAACTGTAATTGGGTTATCATCAAAAACATAATCTGCTAATTGCTGCGGTGTAACAGAAAAGGGAATTTTACTGTTTTTCTTTTTTGCGGATTGTTGTTATTTTCAATTAAATTTCTAAGTACATCGGAAACATAAAAAAGACATCTTGAAATATGTATATTATTTATAGTATCGTTTTCTGACGCCAATTCATTGGTTATTGGATTTATTCCGTTGGCGAGTTTGTCAAGATATGATTTTGCTTTTAAAAGTTTTTCGCTTTCGTTCAAGTTAATCACCTACTGCAGTTTTTATTAGGTAGTATGTATTTAAAATTATACCATATTGATATAGAATATTGCAATTAATTAGAGAAAAAATATCGAAAATTTAGCTAATATGTTATATTAAAGTGCTGAAAGAAACTTTGTCGTGAAACTATATAATAGCTATTATTGGTGATGAAAGTGCAATTCAGCCTAAGTGTTTTGTTTATTAGGTCGAGAGATGTATTGCAAATTGAGATAAGCAAATATTTAAACATAATTATATTTTATTAGATAACTATGATAAAACGGTTGCCGAGATCGGATAGTGGTATAGACTATGATTTATAGCATTTATATAAGATTTTTATATCGCAATAATTTAATATAATATAAAATAATATTGTAGATGATATGACCCCTAAAAATATTAATAAATTTTAAAAGCACTCTATGATTTGCAGAACTCCTGATTGGTTGGTATTTGTTTTCACTCTCTTATGGGCAAGGATAGCTGCTGTTTTTGCAAATAAAGCTGAACCCAAAATTTTGTGTACTATAATCAAATTTAATTGTAGGTTTTCTTGCAAATTAACAATGATTTTGTAAAAAAATGCAAAATAGTCAAATTTGTATTGGTTAATATGCATATATTAAAGAAAAGTGCCAATTTATTAGTTATATTAATCTTAAATAAGCTTTTTTGTTGATATATTGAACTTTATGTGATATAATTATGAAAAAGTGTAGTGTGTAAGTGTGTGCATATATTAAGAGGTATTAATTATGAACAGAGAAAAAACAATTTACAATAGAATAATTAAGAGAGTTTTAGATGTTATATGCTCTTTTATAGCAATTGTATTTCTCTCAATAGTTTATTTACCGATTTGTGTAGTTATAAAATGTACAAGTAAAGGCCCGATTTTCTTTAAGCAAAAGAGAATCGGAAAAGATAAAAAATATTTTAATATACTTAAATTCAGAACAATGAGAATTGATACTCCGAAAGATTGTCCTACTCATTTGTTAAAAAATCCGGAACAATATATCACTAAAGTTGGCAAATTTCTAAGAAAAACAAGTTTAGATGAATTGCCGCAAATTTTTAATATATTTAAAGGTGATATGAGTGTTATAGGACCTAGACCTGCACTGTGGAATCAAGATGATTTAATAGCTGAAAGAGATGAATATAACATTAATAATTTAACCCCAGGGTTGACCGGTTGGGCTCAGATTAACGGAAGAGATGAACTTCCTATACCTGAAAAAGTACAGATGGACAAGGTTTATTATGATAATTTGAGCTTTGCGTTTGATGTTAAGTGTTTGTTTATGACAGTTGTCAGCGTATTTAAACATGAGGGAGTAGTAGAAGGCGGAACAGGAGCTATGAGTGATGAGCAATAAGAAAAAGAAAATTTTGATTCTGACTAACCATTCATATATGCTTTATCGTTTCAGGAAAGAGTTAATTGAAGAGTTGATGAAGAATAATGAGGTAATATTAAGTATGCCTTTTGTCGGTCATCATGAAGATTTTATGAATATGGGTTTGTACTGTATAGAAACAAAAATGGAGCGAAGAGGTATAAATCCTTTTACCGATCTTTCTTTAATGAATTTTTATAAGAAAATGCTAAAAGAAGAAAAACCCGATTTAGTTATAACATATTCAATTAAGCCTAATATTTATGGTGGACTAATGTGTTCTAAGCTAAAAATTCCTTTTTATGCTAATGTTCAGGGCTTAGGAACAGCTTTTCAAACAAAAGGTCTTGCCCAATTTGTTACTTTATTGTATAAAACCGCTTTTAAAAAAGTACAAACTGTATTTTTTGAAAATCAGGTTAATGCTGATGAATTTACAAGCAGAAAAATCATACAACCTGAAAAAGAAACCGTATTAAACGGTGCAGGCATAAATTTAGAAATATATAATTACCAACCATATCCGCATAATAAACCGCCAAGATTTTTATATCTTGGCAGAATTATGAAAGAAAAGGGTATGGATGAACTTTTTGAGGCATCGGAGAAACTGCACAATAACGGCGAGAAATTTATTCTGGATTTAGTTGGCTTTTTTGAAGATGAGTATAAAGAAAAAGTTGACCGACTTGTTGAGAAAGGCATTGTTGCATTTCACGGCTTCCAGGAAGAACCTCGACCTTATTATGCAAAAGCAGACTGTGTAGTGATGCCCAGTTATCATGAGGGAATGAGTAATGTCAATCTTGAGGCTTCTGCTACCGGCAGACCGGTAATTACCACAAATATTCCCGGATGCAGAGAATCTGTGGAAGACGGAATTACAGGCTGGCTGTGTGAATCGAAAAATGCAGATAATCTTTACGAAAAGATGAAAATGTTTTTAAATACAAATATTACTACTCGTGAAGAAATGGGAAAGAAAGTTCGTAAAAAAATGGAAAAAGAGTTTGACAAAAATTCGATTGTGAAACAAACTATAGCCGCATTAGATTTAAATTAAATGTTTAATATAGATTGTTGGAAGGATTAGTATGATAAGAGTATTACAAATTGTAACATATATGGGCAGAGGCGGTCTTGAAACTATGATAATGAACTATTATAGAAATATTGATCGCAATAAAGTTCAGTTTGACTTTCTTGTTCATCGTCAGGAAGAAGCTGATTATGATAAAGAAATAGTTGCTTTGGGCGGTAAAATTTATCATATGCCAATGTTAAATCCTTTTTCAAAATCTTATTTTAATGCTTTGGATTCATTTTTTAAAGAACATAAATATGATATTGTACATTGTCATTTAGATTGTATGAGCGCATACCCTTTAAAAATAGCCCAAAAAAATGGTGTAAGAGTTAGGATTGCTCATTCACATTCAAAAAGTCAAGACAAAAATATTAAGTATCCTATTAAATTATATTCCAAAAGATTGATACCTCAATATGCTACTCATTTGTTTTCTTGCGGAAAGGAAGCGGGTGATTGGATGTTTTGCGGTCATGAATATACTATAATAAACAATGCAATTGATGCACAAAAATATCTTTTTAATAGAGATGTTGCTAAAAAAGTAAGAACTGAATTAAATATTAATGACGATGCTCTCGTTGTGGGTCATGTGGGGCGATTTAATCCGCCTAAGAATCATGATTTCATTATAGATGTCTTTAATAAGATTTATCAAAAAAATAATACAGCAAAATTGATTCTCGTTGGCGCGGGTAATGGTCAACAGAATATTATAGATAAGGTTAAAAATCTTGCATTATCTGATAGTGTTTTATTTTTAGGTAACCGAACCGATGTAAATAAAATTTTACAGGCTATGGATGTATTTCTTTTTCCGTCACTTTACGAGGGTTTGCCGCTTTCTATAATTGAAGCTCAAGCTGCCGGATTACCATGCGTTATATCCGATAATGTTCCACCGGAGTGTATAAAAACAGATAGAGTTTTTCATTATAGTTTAGAAAAACCTTTAGATTTTTGGGCGAATAAAATAATAGAGGCTGCAAAAATTGAGAAAAATGATACATATGATGAAATTGTAGCTTCTGGATTTGATATTAAAAATAATGCAAATAAACTGCAAAACTTTTACACTTCGTTTTGTTATGGAGAATGAAAATGGCAACTTTAACTGTATTTACACCATTATATAATAGAATAAATACTTTAAAAAGAACTTATGAAAGTTTAAAAAGACAAACATCCAAGGATTTTGTTTGGCTGATTATTGATGACGGTTCTACTGATAATCCATATGAGATTATAAAGGAATGGATTAAAATTAATAATGGCTTTGAAATAAGGTATGTTTACAAAAAAAATGGCGGAATGCATACAGCGCATAATACGGCTTACGAAAATATTGATACCGAACTTAATGTTTGTGTAGATTCGGATGATTATATGCCGGATAATGCGGTGCAATTGATTATTGATTGTTGGAATAAAAACAAAAATAAAGGTTATGCCGGTATAATTGCACTCGATTTTGCCGATTCAACAAAAAAAGTAATTGGCAAAGAATTGCCAACAGACAAAGAAAGCACAACCCTTATGGGGTATTATAATAATGGTGGCTTTGGTGATAAAAAACTAATTTACAGGACAGATATAATAAAACAAACGCCTCCGTATCCTGTGTTTGACAATGAGAAATATGTTGCACTTGCATATAAGTATCATCTGATTGATGAAAAATATGAATTAAAAATACTTAATGAATGTGTTTGTATTGTTGATTATCAAATGGACGGTTCGAGTACAAATATGTACAGACAATATGTAAGGAATCCAAAAGGATTTGCTTTTTGGAGAAAAGAACAAATGAAACACAGTATAAATACCAAACAAAAGATAAAGGCTTGTATTCACTATGTTTCAAGTTCTTTAATAGCTAAAAATAAACACTTTATAAAAGAATCACCGGAAAAGTTTTTAACAGTATTAAGCGTTCCGCTTGGATTTCTGTTAAAGATAATCGTTGTAAAAAAATCAAAATCTTCTTATATGAAGGTTGAAGGGATTTAGTTAATGAATGTATTTGTATATACAACAGTATTAGTATTAATATTGTTTTATGTTGGCAGAAAACCGCTTGATAAAAATATTACAATTGAAACCGAAAAGACTAAGATAAGAGATACAAATACATTATTTTTTATTTTAGGAACATTGTTATTAGTGTATGTAACAGGACAAAGATTTGATTTTGGTGATACTATAGCATATTGGGAAATCTTTACTAAAGCTATGCCAATTGATGAGTGCATATCCTCCTTTTCAATTGGAAACGAATGGTTGTTTCAGTTTTATATGTCGTTCATACATACTTATATATCTACTGACCCGAGAGCTTTTATTGAAATTACTTCATTAATAACTATTTTCCCTTTAATGTATTTTTTATATAATTATAGCGGTGATTTAAAATTTGCTTTTTATATTTTTATAATGTCCGGTTGTTGGGAACATTCAATGAATGGACTGAGACAGTATTTGGCTACTGCAATAATAGTTGCGGGATTTCAACTTTTAGCGAACAGAAAATGGTATTTGTTTTTACCGTTAGTATTTATTGTTGCTCAAATACATACATCGGCATATATTTTTTTGCTTTTGTATTTTATAACAAATACAGAAGCTTGCGGTAAAATGACAAAATTTATTTTAGCTATTTCAATATTAATTGTAATTACATCCCCATTGACAGGAGGATTTGTTGATAACCTGTTATCGGGATTGGATTATGGTGATAGATATTCAGGACAAGAATGGAATTCCAGCATAAATATCTTCAGAGTATTGGTAAGTGTTGTGCCGATTGTTTTAGCTTTTTTCAATAAAGATCTAATGAAAAATAAATATAAATATTACAACACTGTATTTAATATGGCTCTGTTTTTCACTGTATTTACAATGGCAGGAGTGTTTTCATCTGTGTATGCCAGATTTAATATATATTTCGAAGTATTTTCTGTATTGCTATTGGTATGGAATGTTAACGAGATGGTAGTTAATTCAAAAATTCCGTGGATAAAAAATGCGGCATATATCTGCTATACATTATATTTTATATATCAAATCGTATTTACTTATGGTATGGGATGGCATACTAATTACCAATTTTTTACTAACAGCTATGGACAAGTATCTTGGATATAAATTTTTAAAAGGTGCAGCTTATGAATGAGATTTTTAAATATGATTACTATAGAATGACAGGTAATAGCTATTCTTTTTCTTTTAAAGCTAAATTTAGTTTATTTTTATATCATCAACTTAAATTTATGTATTTATGGAGAAAATTAAAAGTAAAAAATAACTATATTAACAGAGCAAGATTATATAGATTGACTAAAAATATGGTTTAGAAATTTCACTGTCAGCCACAATTGGAAAAGGGTTATATTTAGGACATCCATACAATATTACTGTGGCATCAGATGTTATAATCGGTGATAATGTTAATTTACATAAAGGATGTACTATAGGCAGAGAAAATAGAGGAGATAGAGCAGGTGTTCCTAAAATTGGTAATAATGTTTCGGTTGGTATAAATTCTACTATTGTCGGTAAAGTCAATATAGGAAATGATGTTATGATTGCACCAAACAGCTTTATTAATTTTGATGTACCTGATCATTCGGTAGTATTGGGAAATCCTGCAAAAATTCATTCAAAGGAATATGCTACAAAATGTTATGTGAACTTTTTAGTTTAGTGTTTTAATACAAATGGAGAATAAAATGATACCTAAAAAAATACATTATTGTTGGTTTGGCAGAGGAGAGAAATCAAAAAAAATCAAAAAATGCATTGAAAGTTGGAGAAAATATTGTCCGGACTATGAAATTGTCGAATGGAATGAAGATAACTTTGATGTGTATCAAAACGCTTATACTAAATATTGCTATGATAATAAGAAATATGCGTTTTTGAGCGATTATGCCAGATTGTTGATTGTATATTATGAAGGCGGTATCTATTATGATACTGATGTTGAGGTAATAAAACCAATTAACGATTTATTAAAAAATAAAGCTTTTGTCGGCTTTGAAGTTAATGAATATATTAATACCGGTATTGGTTTTGGAGCAGAGAAAGACAGTTCTGCAATAAAATTAATGATAAATGAATATGATAAACTTTTGGATGGAAAAAGCGGTACAGTAGGTTGTCCTATTTTAAATACAGAAGCTATAAAAAAGTTAGGATTGCAGCTTAATGGAAAAACTCAATATTTAAATGGTATAACCGTATATGCTTCGGACTATTTTAATCCTTATGATGCTCCCACAGGAATATTAGAAAAAACAAGTAATACTTATTCGATTCATTGGTTTTCAGCTTCTTGGATGAGTAAAAATAAAAGGTTAAGATGTGATATTATGAAACCAATACATAGAATGTTAAGGAAAATTAGATGAAACCATATTTAAAAGTAATTATTAATAAAATTAAATTAACTTATATAAAAGTTATTAAATGTAAACAATTAAAATTATTCGGATATCAATTGTTTTCGTATAATTCAAAGCTTTTGTTTTCAAAAAAATCCAGTGTTTATTTAGGTGATAAAATTATTAATGACGGTCGTATTACAATAATTGTAGATGACAATGCAAAATTAATAATCGGTAATAATGTTTATTTTAATGAAAATAATATGATTAGTGTTAAATCATCTGTGGAAATAGGTGATGGATGCCAGTTTGGTCCAAATGTGAAGATTTTTGATAATAATCATATGTTTACTTCTAATGAAGGAGTGCTGCCGTTACATAAATCATCACCAATAAAAATTGGTAAAAAATGTTGGATTTCCTCTGATGTTATTATTTTAAAAGGGGTGTCTATAGGTGATAATTGCGTAATAGGTGCCGGGTGTATTATTAAGGACGATATACCGTCTAAATCTATAGTAACATTACAAAATAATTTGAAAATAAGACATATTGAGGATAAAGCATGAAAAAAAGAATTCTTTTTACTATGCCTTCTATGTTTATGGGAGGCGCCGAGAGAAGTTTATTGGGATTACTCGACGCTATTGATTATAATAAGTATGATGTTGAACTTTTTTTATATAGACACGAAGGAGAATTTTTAGAATTTATTAATCCTAAAGTGACAATTATACCGGAAATAAATAAATATAAAACATTTGATGTTCCTATAGTTAGTTTAATAAAAAGTAAATTGTATTTATTTGGCATTTCGAGGATTATAAGCAAAATATTTTTAAAATTACATTGTTTAATGTCTAAAGAAAAAGAGGGAGTATGGATGCATATGCAATATACTTCTCGTTTTTTACAGTGGATTTTACCTAATATACCCGGTGAATATGATTGTGCTATCTCTTTTTTGGGCGTTCCAGATGTTTTGGTTAACAAAATTAATGCTAAAAAAAAAATCGCCTGGATTCATACAGACTATGATACACTAAATCCATCAAGAAGATATGATAGATTAGTTTATTCAAAGATAGATTATATCGCAAATGTGTCAGATGATTGTACAAGAAAATTTTTGAAATATTATCCGGAATTTATTTCTAAGTCAATAACAATAGAGAATATCTTAAGTTCTAAATTTTTGGAATTTCAATCAAAAGAAAAAATAACGGATTTTAAAGAAAATTCAATTATAATACTCTCAATCGGTAGATTTTGTGAAGCTAAAAATTTTGATAATGTCCCTGCGATATGTAAACTTATACGAGAAAAAGGGTTAAATATAAAATGGTATTTAATTGGTTATGGCACAGATGAGGAAATTATCAGAAGTAAAATAAAAGAATTTGATATGGAAGATAATGTTATTATTCTTGGCAAAAAAATAAATCCATATCCATACATAAAAAATTGTGATTTATATGTACAGCCGTCAAGATATGAGGGAAAAGCTGTAACTGTTCGTGAAGCTCAAATGCTTTGCAAACCGGTTGTTATTACAAAATTTGCTACATCATCAAGTCAATTGAAAGACGGTTATGATGGTATTATAGTTCCTATGGATAATCAAGGATGTGCAGATGGCATAGCAAAGTTATTAAATAATAAAGTACTTATGCAACAGCTTTCTGAAAATTGTGCTGAAAATGATTATTCAAATTCTCAAGAAATAAATAAAATATATGAAATTATTGAAAATAGTTAATTATGTGTTAGGATATTTTTATGAATAAAGTTAAAGTTAGTGTTGTAGTTCCTGTATACAAAGTTGAAAAATATTTAGAGAGATGTGTCAATTCTATTATTAAGCAATCTCTCAGTGAACTTGAAATAATTTTAGTAGATGATGGTTCTCCTGATAATTGCGGAATAATGTGCGATTCATTTGCTGATAAAGATAATAGAATTAAAGTTGTACATAAAGCAAATGGTGGTTTAAGCAGTGCAAGAAATGCAGGCTTGAAGATAGCTACAGGTGAATATATTGGTTTTGTGGACTCTGATGATGATATTGAAATTGATATGTATGAAAAAATGTATAATGCAGCGCTTAAATATAAAGTTGACTTTGTTATGTGCGATTATCAAAGAATTAATAGTAACAGTACTAATTTCAACAAAACACTTGATATTGATTCCGGTTTTTATGATAAAGAAAAAATCAGAAGCGATATTTTTCCTGCGTTGATTATGGGAAGTAATATTGACTATGGACCATTACTTTCGGTTTGGCATTGCCTATATAAGCGTCAGTTTTTAGCTGATAATTCTATTACTTTCGCAAATGATGTAAAATGGTCAGAAGATAATTTGTTTAGTGCTATTGTCGGATATAAATGTAATAGCTTTTATTATTTAAAAACCGAATATTTATATCATTATTATTCCAATCCGGGAACTATCACAACTTCATATAGAGCGGGAGCATGGAATGTTTACTGCAAAATGAATGAGTATTTACATAATTTTTTTGATCAAATTTCTGATTATGATTTTTCTGAACAACTTAAAATCCATATGATATATTATGCATGTAATTGTTTAGGTATGGCTTCTAAGTTGTCTGAAGAAGATGCTTTATATGAAATGAATATGATATTAAATTCACAAGAGTTAAAAACAGCTTTTAAAAATTTGCACTTATCAGATATTTCCATAAAATTAAGATTTCAATTATATCTAATGAAACATAAGAAAACCAAAGTATTATATAAAATATATAATAAAAAAGGATGAAAAAATGACTTTACTTTCGATTATTATGCCTGTATATAATAAAGAAGAATATATAGACAGGGCTATACAATCAATTATCGGTCAAAGTTTTAAAGAATGGGAATTAATAATTGTAGATGACGGTTCAATAGATAAGTCGCTTAGCTTATGTAAAAAGTATGAAAATGAAAAAATAAAAGTTATAAGTATTGAAAATAACGGTGTTTCTAATGCAAGAAACATTGGTTTGAATATGTCTTGTGGCGATTTTGTAACTTTTATTGATGCTGATGATTATGTAGCAAGTGATTATTTGGAAAATTTGTATCAGCCACAGTATGATTTTATAATTTCAGGTTTATCAAAAGTAAGTAAGAACAGTGAACTGATAGATACAATTAAACCTCTTAACAATGGTGTAATCAAAATAGATGATATATGTAAAAATTTTTATAAAGAACAGATGGACACCGGTATTTATGGATTTGTGGCAGGTAAATGTATTAGAAAAAGTATTATAACCGATAATAGTATTTCATTTGACAAAAGTATAAACTTATCAGAGGATTATGATTTTTTCCTTAAAATTTATAATAAATTAGATAGTATACTATTTTTAGATTATTCCGGATATTTTTATTTAATCGGTACAGACAATTCCGCCATTGGTATGTCTGATAAAAAAATTGATTTTATAAAGCAAATTGAATTACAAAATAAAACAAGAACTTTTTTGGAAAATCACAACTCTTTTGGAGAAAATGAAAAAAATCTATATATGAAAAGAGTTGCCGGATACATATACACAATATTAATTAATTGTAACTGTAATTCATATAAATCATATTTATTTGATTATAAACGATTAAAAAATACTATCCAAAGAGTTAATCCCAAAGAAGTAAATTCAATATTAATAAAAGTTATTTTATGTTTATATAATAAAAACAAATATAGTCTTATTTTTATCTTATTAAAAATAAGAAGAAAACTGGGTAGATAATATGAAAATAGTAATGTATGTCCATGGCGGGAGTAAAAACCATGGTTGTGAAGCTATAGTAAGATCGACTGCACAATTGCTTAAATTAGATTTAAATCAATCTATACTTTTGTCATATAATTGCAGTGAAGATCTTCAGTATGGTTTAGATTCTGTTGTACAATTGCGACAGGAGATAAATACAATTAATCGAAAGTCTTTAGATTTTGTTAAAGCATATTTTATGCAGAAAATTTTTAATAAATCTATTTATATGGACGCTTTACTTCATAAGCAATCAATTAATCAAATTAATAATATGGATATTGGCTTATTTGTAGGAGGAGATAATTATTGCTACTCTGATGCAGAAGTGTATCCTATTGTGAATAACTTAATAAGAAAAAAAGTCAAAAAACTTGTGCTGTGGGGTACATCTGTTGAACCTTCTGTATTAGAAAATAATAGAATAAGAAAAGACATTAAAAAATTCGATTTAATTATTGCAAGAGAAAGTATATCTTATAATGCTATAAAGCAAGTAAATCCTAATACAATATTATTGCCTGATCCCGCATTTTTTCTTAATATTGAAAAGACAGAGTTACCCAAAAACTTTGTAAAAGGTAACACAATAGGTATTAATATCAGTCCGATGATTTTAGATTATGAAAAGAACCGTGGAAAAACATTTGAAAACTATGAATGTTTAATTGATTATATCATTGAACAAACTGATTATAATATTGCATTAATTCCGCATGTGATATGGGATTCTAATGATGACAGAAAAGTATTGCAACAATTATATAAAAAAATATCAGACAAAAATAGAATTTCTATTGTAGATGATCATAATTGTAGGCAGCAAAAATATATTATAAGTCAATGTGCTTATTTTATTGGTGCCAGAACGCATTCAACCATTGCTGCGTATTCTACCGGCGTACCAACTTTAGTTGTAGGATATTCTGTGAAAGCAAAAGGAATTGCTAAAGATTTGTTTGGTACATATGATAATTATGTTATTCCTGTGCAGGATTTGAATCAGAAAAACAATTTATTAAATTCTTTTTTATGGCTTGAAAAAAATACAGATAGAATAAAAATTACATTAAACGATAAGATTAAAGAGTATTCTGAACTTAAAGAAGAGTACTTGAAACGATTAATTAATGGTTAAAACATAAAACTGCAAAGCTCTTGTGTCTGTTATAATACCCGTTTATAATGTTGAAAATAATATTTCATATTGTATAGAATCAGTATTAAGACAAACATATAAAAATCTTGAAATATTGATTATAGATGATGGTTCAACTGATAACAGTTACAATATATGTAAAAAGTATGCTAATAACGATAATCGAATAAAAGTAATACATCAAGAAAATCATGGTATTTCATAAGTTCGTAATTTCGGAGTAAAATTAGCTAAAGGTAATTACATATTCTGGATAGATAGTGATGATTATATAAAAGAAAATATAATTGAAAAGCTGTATGAAAATTTAATTAAATGTGACGCAGATATTTCTATATGCAATTTTATAAAAGGCAGTGAAACAGACTATATATTTCCAGATAGTAATAATTTTACCGTTGAGTGTTTTGATAATAAAAGAGGTTTAGAATTAATTTATAAAAATAATCATTATTCTTTTATTATGGCTGCCTCTTGGGCTAAGCTTATTAAAAAGGATTTATATAACGGATTACAATATCCTGACGGTAAAATTTTTGAAGATATTTATATGAGCCATCATCTAATTAATAAATGTAAGAAAATTGTATTTACAAATGAAGTGATGTACTATTATTATCAGTGGCCGGAAAGCATTCTCGGAAAATAATTCAGTTATGGAGTATGAGCTTAATTCAAATGCTGCTTTTGAATATAAGACAGTTTTAAATAAATTATATTATGGTGAAACATATCCACTGAATCGTAAAAAGCTAATTAAGTAAATACAGAAAAGTGGCAGAAATACTAATCCATTAAAGATATTTTTTAACTCGGTATTAAGGAGACTGCATAATGAAAGTTAATCAACTTCGTGTGGGTGCGTTACTATCGTACGTCAATCTTGCAATAGGTAGTATTATACCTATGATATATACCCCAATTATGTTAAGAATACTTGGTCAAGCTGAGTATGGCTTATACAGTTTGTCAAACTCTATTGTTGGATATTTATCATTATTGAATTTTGGATTTGGCAGTACAATTATTAGATATATATGTAAGTATAGAGCCGAAGGCAAGAAAGAACAAGTAAGAAGCATATTTGGTTTATTTTTGATAATATACGGGATAGTATCTGTTTTAGTAATTATCGGCGGATTTATATTAATGTTATGTACTGATTCATGTTTTTCTAAGGGCCTTACGCAACAGGAAGTAGATAAACTTAAAATATTGATTGTTATGATGGCATTTAACACAGCCATTGCCTTTCCAATTAGTGTTTTTTCATCAATTATTACTGCATATGAAAGATTCATATTTAGAAGAGTTATTGATATTTTTTCTACAGTTTTAGCTCCAGTTGCTAACATTATACTATTATATTGTGGATTTGGCTCAATCGGTATGACATTCTCAGGACTCCTACTTAATTTTATTGCCTGCCCTGTCAATATATACTATTGCTTTAAGGTTTTAAAAATAATACCAAAATTTGTACGATTTGAAAGTGTATTTATTAAAGAACTGCTCGTATTTTCAGTGTACATGTTTATAGGAACTTTGGTAGATATGCTGTTTTGGAGCACAGATAAGGTTATTTTAGGTGCGTTGGTAGGAACTGCAGTTGTTGCAATTTATAATGTTGGCTCGACATTTAATAATATATTGATGCAGTTGTCGCAAGCTGTATCCGGTGTAATTGGTCCTAAAATCAATTCAATGGTTACTTTGGATGGAGAAAATACTCAAGCTTTGTCCGAGGTTTTTATTAGAGTCGGAAGATTAGAGTATCTTTTATTGGCATTAGTAGTTTCGGGTTTTATAGCTTTAGGTCACCCATTTTTAATTATGTGGGCAGGTGAAAATTATGGAGAATCTTACTATATAGCACTGGTAACAATGATACCTTTGGTAATTCCGTATATTCAAAATACCGGACTAACAATTGTAATAGCTCAAAATAAGCATAAATTTCGTTCTTTGGTTTATTTAGCAATAGCCATATTAAATGCAGTATCCACATATTTTATAGTACCTTATTTGGGTGGTATCGGAGCTGCACTGTGTTCTTGTGTATCCTATATTTTAGGTCAAGGAATAATAATGAATATATATTATTACAAAGTTACTAAAATCAATATTCCTTTGTTTTGGAAGAATATTTTATGTATGTCATGGATTCCTACACTATTATGTGTAATGACATTTATAGTGTCAAATTTTGTGAATTTTTATTCCTGGAGTGTATTTTTATTTACTGTTTTGATATATGTAGTATTATATTCAGTTGGTAGTTGGTTCTTCTCCATGAATGATTATGAGAAGGATGTTATTCGTGTGCCAATTAATAACCTACTGAATAAATTAAAAAAGCGAAAGGCGTAATTAAAATGAAAACAGCTGTAGCCGGAATATGATATGTTGGCTTATCTATTGCCACTTTGCTTGCTCAACACAATGAAGTTATTGTTGTTGATATTATTCCAAAAAAGTTAAACTGATCAATGACATATTATCTCCGATAAAAGATGAATATATTAAAAAATATTTTAAGAAAGAAAACTTAAATCTATATGCTACCTTAGATTATCAAAATGCATACAAGGATGCTGATTTTGTTGTAATAGCAACACCAACAAACTATGATTCTGATAAAAACTATTTTGATACATCAGCTGTTGAAGATGTTATCAAACAAGTAATAAAAATCAAATCTAAAGCTATCATTGTTATTAAATCAACAGTACCTGTTGGTAATACTAAGTATATAAGAGAAAAGTTAGGCTTTGATAATATAATTTTAGTCCTGAGTTTTTACGCGAATCAAAGGCTTTATATGATAATCTTTATCCTTCTAGAATTATTGTTGGTACGGATTTATAAAATAACAAAATTCTTGAGGCAGCAAACTTATTTGCCCAATTATTAAAACAAGTTTCTCTTGCTGACAATATACATATATTGATTATGGGTTCTACGGAGGCAGAAGCGGTTAAGCTGTTTGCTAATACATATCTTGCCCTTAGAGTTTCGTATTTTAATGAATTAGATACTTATGCCGAAATGAAGAACCTTGACACTAAAGCTATCATTGATGGTGTATGTCTTGATCCAAGAATTGGCAGTCATTATAATAATCCAAGCTTTGGATATGGCGGTTATTGTTTGCCAAAAGATACTAAACAGCTTTTGGCAAATACCCAGGTTCTTTGCACATTCAACTTGTGTAAGATCAGGGTGCTCTTTGCGATAGTCGATAGCATCCAACTTGAATTGCTTGGTGTGATGAGTTTTTTGTCGTGACATAATGAATTCCTCCTCTTTTTTATTATACAACACTTAAAGGGGATATCTCATTTTGTTTTGTACTATTTAGATGCTAACACTAATATAACAAAGAGGCATTATTATGAGTTTAGTAAATAAAATAAAATTCTTTAATCAAATTTCATTATCAAAATATATTTATTACAATTATTTTTGCAGTAATGTAAATCGAAAAGGCAATGGTCGTATAATCCCTTATAAAGGCGCTGTAGTAGACATTTCAAAAAATGCAGTAATCAACCTTTTTGACGGAGATTTAGAGATAGGTTGTAATAAATTAAAAAAATCAAAGGCAGAAACTTATTTAAGGCTGCGAAGTAACGCTGTTTGGAATGTATTTAAAAGTTGTTGTATTTCATATGGCAGCACAATAGAATTACTTAATGCGGCTACAATTAATTCAAAATATTTTACAGTTAATAGCAATTCTGTGATAGTTATATCTAAACAACTAACTATTGAAAATGATGTAATGATTGGTCGAAATGTTACTGTATATGACAGTGATTTTCATTCAATAAACAATAATACATCTGACAATTATTCATCTCCGATTTATATTGGAAATCATGTTTGGATTGCATCAAACAGTACAATTTTAAAAGGTGTAAAATTAAGTGATGGTTGTGTAGTTGCAGCAAATGCTGTAATTTTAAATGATATTCACGAAAAGCAACTTGTTGGTAATAATATTGTTCAAAAGGTAATTAAGAATAATATTGAATGGAAAAGGTAGTAATACTAAAATGAAAAAGATATTAAGAAAAATTGTATATAGATAAGGAATCAAAAAATGCCTAATTTATCCAAAGTTGAAGAGTGCAGAGCAAGAGAAGTAAAAATAGGTAATAATGTTGATTGGTCCTGTGTCAAGATTTAGCACAAAATAAAATGAGAAGTTCTGCCAACTAAGCTGCTGGCAGAGAAGATACCCTCTCAAACAATTTTTCAAAATCATTAGGAGACATATAGTTGCAGTGGCTGTGAATCCTAACGGTATTATAAAAGGTTTCAATATACTCAAATACAAGCCTATAGGCATGTTTGTAGTTAATGATATGAAATCTGTTAAGCCATTCTCTTTTGATTAAGGAATAGAAAGATTCGATGCAGGCATTATCGTAAGGATAACCACTATGAGAATAGCTTTGCTGCATCTTTTCAGTGGCTTCACGCCACGCATTTGAAACATACTGGTTGACACGATCTGAATGGATAATAAGTGGTAAATCAGTATTACGACAGGCTTTTGCCTTGTTGATTGTTTCGATAACTGTAGATACTTCCATAGTGTCTGCAAGAGTCCAGGCAATGATTTTTCTGGCATACAAGTCCATAACGCAGTTAAGGTATACAAAACCATCCTGCGTCCAGATATAAGTTATATCTGTGCACCAGACAGCGTTAGGACGTTAATGATTAAACTGTTCGTTGAGAATGTTGTGGAGTTCTTTGCTAAAATCAGAATCTTTGGTGGTAGTAGTCCACGGTTTAGTCCACTGGGCACGAATGCCCATTTCACGCATGTATTTACCTACGGTGCGTTGACTGATGGTTTTGCCAGATTTACGTAGTTTCTGTGCAATTTTAGGGGCGCCATAATTCTGTTTAGAATTATCATATATTTTCTGGATTTCCTTTTTAACGGCATTTTTTCGCTGACGAGTAGGAGATACCTTTCGATTAAGGAAGGATCTGTATCCAGAGCGAGACACGCCTAAAATTTTCAGCATTCCGGAGATAGAGACGCGGCGTCCAGTTACTTTGGCAGCCTCCACCTTTGCAGAAACTTCAGTATAGATAGCTTCTGTTAATCTTTTCCCAGAATGCCGATGGCTTTTTTTAACACATCAAGTGCATCCTGTACATCACGCAGCTCACGCTTAAGGCGGGCGATTTCCTTCGCTTCATCAGAAGCGTAACTGCCGGAACCGATAACGGGAATATCACCGTCATTATCTCTGAACTGGGCTTCCCAGCTAGCAAGAGTACTGACACCGATACCCAGGTTCTTTGCACATTCAACCTGTGTAAGATCAGGGTGCTCTTTGCGATAGTTGATAGCATCCAACTTGAATTGCTTGGTGTGATGAGTTTTTTGTCGTGACATAATGAATTCCTCCTCTTTTTTATTATACAACACTTAAAGGGGATATCTCATTTTGTTTTGTACTATTTAGATGCTAATACTATTATGAGATTTGTTGCTTGATGAGACTGCATAAAATTAAAATCATTGGCTAAGCTAATGGTTCTGAGTAAATAGTTGGAGAAAATATATGAACGAAATAAAATTGATTGAAGAAATAGAAGATGCGATACATAATAAAAAATATGATGAACTTTTATATAAAGTAGAATTAAAATTGAAAAAATTGTTTTATAAATATACTACAGAAGATGTGCTGACTTTGATAAATAGGACTATTATATTTCACAATTATAATATCAATTGTAAGGAAGAAAATTATTCCGAATATCAAAGAGATAAGCATGTTTCATTGAAAATTCTATTATCATTGCCAGAGTATTATTACAAAAATATATCAGAAAGAGGAAAAGACTCTATATATGATTATAAAAGTGTCATTGACGAACTGGTTGGGATAATAGCAGAACTTGAATATGTATATTATTATTATCCGTATAAAAACAAAAAAGATTTTATGCTTAATAATGAAAATCAATTTTATATGAATTATTTTAAATCATACTACTTTGATTATCCGGCTATAGAGATAAGAGATTTTTTGGAATTTTTTAAATCTAATATTAATTTATGTGAGGAAGTGTTAGATGATAATAATTTTAAAGAATCACTCGAGTTAATGCTATATTTACAGGAATTTGAAAGTAACTTAAGAAAAGAGAAACTTTCACTAAATTTATTATTTGATAAGGATATAAGAAGAATAATTAATTCTGAAAATATATATATTCTTTATCCGCTAAGAACTGTAAAGAAAATATGTCGTAAAAAGAAAATTAACTTTAAAACTTTTATGAAAAATTATGCATTTGATTTAGAAGATAATGAAAAGAAAGAAAGTAATTTAATAGATATACTTGCTAAGTCTAAGGATAAACGTTTTATGTTCATAACTTCGAAATTTCTTTTCTTTCCTAGAAATTATTATTGGATGTACAAAATGTATGACATAGTATGGAGAAGTGCTAATATTTCAAAAAAAATAGATTATGGAAAAACAATAAAAAGTTTGATGCATGAAAATACGATTTTTGAATTGTTAAAAGAATATTTTGGAGAAAATAATGTTTATGCAAATGTGTATTTAAAGAGAACAGGACGCCAATATGCAGAAAAAGATTTTGTTATTTTTTATCAAAATAAAATTTTATCCTTTGAAGCAAAATCTAATTTGTTGCCTAAACCAGAATTAGATGATAGTATTGATAATGTAAAATTAAAGTGTGAGGAATGTATTAGAAAAGCATATGCCCAGAGTTTAGAAGTGAAGCAGAAGGTTATGAGTGGTACAGCTGTATTTTATGATGGCTCAAATAAGAAAAATAATGTAGTATTAGACTTGAGAAATTCAAAAGTTGATGAATGTTTACAGATAATAGTGATGTATGAAGAATATTTGGGAATTGAAACTAATATTGAACATATATGTCCAGATTTTGATGCATGGATAATTGATATTAAAAACTTGAAATTTATTCTTGCGGATACAATTGGAAAAGGAAAATTTGAGAGATTAATTGATTATGCAAAAAAAAGAAAAAATGCATATGGTCTAGTTAAAGTTCAATCAGGTGAAGAATTAAAAGTTTATAATTTATATAAAAGTATGCCCGTTTTCTTTGAATATGATTGTAAAGATAGAGGAATAAGTGTACATATATAATATTTTGAATATTAAGCCTATCATAAATTTATGTAAATTATAAAAAAATAATAAATTGCAGAAAATTTAAAGTTGAATGAAAAATAAGGTTTGAGTATTTTTGTATCAGTTAATTATAATTAAAATGATGTAATTTCATTTTGTAGTAGTAAAAGAACTTGTAAGCCACCAGAACTACACACGATAATGGAAAAATGCAATGGTACTGGATTGGTACTAAGAATATGTGAAGCGAAGAATAACGTGTGGAAAAAGTATGAGTTATCAATACAAAACGGTATAGATAACTGCACTGAAATAATCAAAATCAAACCAGACTTTGCGAGTGGGAATGATATCAAGAGTTGCTTAAACCCGCATAAACACTGGGGTTTCGACTCTCAAATTCCCGATTTGATAGCAAAATGATAGCAAATTGTAAAACGCCATTATTCGAAGTGTTCTATCGTTTTGCAGGTACAATTATCTTAATACTATAAAAGGCATTACTGACTTTTGCAGTCGGTAATGCCTTTTTTTCGGTTTGCCCAGAATGGGCAGTAACTATGTGGTGAAAGTCCACTACAGGCTTGGCAGTAGGAACTGTTAGCTGAGGGCAAGTGCGTCCATCGTGAGGTGGAGTATGAAGTAAGCCTAAAGCAAACTCTCGGTCTGACGAACAGAAATCACATATAAGGCATATGCAGAGCGGACGAGCTTACCGAACAATAATAGTCTTGAAAACGAAAGGACGGCGGAGCAATGCAAAGACCACAGAAAACGGCGAAAGTCGGCTACCCTTGCGAGGGTATGTTGGAAACAGATAGTAACAAGGGAGCGTGTAGCGTTGCACAGCTTGAAACGGAAAGACAAGACGGTGCAGAAAATTTACTGGAAGCTATACTTGACAGGAATAACCTGAACAAGGCATATCTGAAAGTAAAAAGAAACGGAGGCTCGGCAGGAATAGACGGTATGACAGTAGATGAAATGTTGCCGTATCTAAAAGAACATCGTGAAGAATTGCTCACAGCATTGAGAAGCGGAAAGTATAAGCCAAAAGCAGACAGGCGAGTAGAAATACCAAAGCCTGACGGAGGAAAGAGAAAGCTTGGAGTACCAACGGTAATAGACCGAATGATACAACAGGCGATAGTTCAGGTTATGCAACCAATATATGAACCAATCTTTTCCGACAACAGCTACGGTTTCAGACCTAAAAGAAGTGCACATCAGGCAATCAGCAAAGCGTTGGAGTATTACAACGAGGGATATACACAAGTAGTAGATTTAGACCTTGCAAAGTATTTTGACACTGTAAATCACGATATGCTGATAGATATGCTTAGAGAGCAGATAAAGGACGAAAGGGTCATAACATTAATTCGTAAGTATCTAAAAAGCGGAGTAATGATAAACGGCTTGATAAGCCCGACAACAGAGGGAACACCGCAAGGAGGAAATCTGTCACCGCTGCTTAGCAACATATATCTGACGGCATTTGATAAACTGCTTGAAAGCAGAGGACATAAGTATGTGAGATATGCAGACGACTGTAACATATATGTCAAAAGCCGAAGAGCTGCCGAAAGAGTAATGACAACCTGCGTAAAATTTCTTGAGGGAAAGCTGAAACTGAAAGTAAATCAGCAGAAAAGTCAAGTAGGAAGTCCCTTGAAACTTAAATTTCTCGGGTTTTCACTATATAAAACAAGGAAGAAAGCAGGAATACGCCCACACGGTAAAAGTATCAAGCGGTTCAAGGATAAAATCCGAGAATTGACAAGTCGAAAACAAGCAAGGTCAGTTGAGAATATTCTCAAAAGAATAAATAGATATACAACAGGCTGGCTTGGATATTATTCCATTGCGAATATGGAAAGCAAAATTAAAAGTCTTAACGAATGGTTGAGGCGAAGAATACGGCAAATCTACTGGAAACAATGGAAGAGGATAAAGACTAAGCACGATAATCTCGTCAGGCTTGGGATAAACAATTCAAAGGCTTGGGAGTGGGCGAACAGCAGAAAGGGTTATTGGATAATATCCAACAGCCATATTTTGCATAAGTCATTAACAAGCGAATACCTTGCATCAGTGGGATATGATGACATACTACACAGATACAAGGTACTGCACTCAAATTATTGAACCGCCGTGTACTGAACGGTACGCACGGTGGTGTGAGAGGTCGGCTACTCAACAAATGGGTAGCCTCCTACTCGATTGATATAATTTACTATCAACGAAAAACCATATCAACAAGGTACATAAAACTAAAAAGTTTTCTACATTAAAGGTGCTTGGCTTTGCACCTTTTCGAGTTATGCCCAAATTTTAAACATTTTTAACATTCTTCATATTTTCATATCATATTTTTATACAATTTCAAGAATGCAAGCAAAAAATCACCGAGGCTCACTTTTTCGTGAATCTCGGCTTTTTGATATGCTGTTTTTTACAGCACCTATCGTCAGATTGCATAAACGGAAAGTAG
>NZ_JBBNJY010000029.1:0-27018 GCF_040093295.1 Ruminococcoides bili | reverse complement strand
GGTGTGGGCAAAGCCCACACCCACAACCTTTATATATTGACTTTAATTTTATCGAGCAGCTCTCCGACCTTTTCATGAAAAACAAGGTCGGCGGCGCTGTCCATTGGTGTGGCATCACGATTTATCAGTACAAGTTTATTTCCTTTAAAATATCTCACCATACCTGCGGCAGGATAAACCGTGAGGCTTGTGCCTGCAATAATCAGTGTATCTGCATTCGCAATGGCATTAACCGCACCGTTTACTGTTTTATCGTCAAGTCCTTCTTCATAGAGCACAACATCAGGCTTGATGATTCCCGAACATTCGCATTTTGGAATGCCGTTGCTCTCTTTAATAAACTCGGCAGTATATGATTTGCCGCACTTCATACAGTAATTTCTCAACACACTTCCGTGCAGTTCATATACTCTCTTACTGCCAGCAGCCTGATGCAGTCCGTCAATATTTTGAGTAACTACTGCACTGAGTTTTCCTGCTTTTTCAAGCTCGGCAAGTTTATAATGAGCCTTATTCGGTTTTTTGTCAAGACAAAGCATTTTATCTCTGTAAAAGTGATAAAACTCCTCTGTCTTTTTTACAAAGAATGTATGGCTTAGTATGGTTTCGGGCGGATAATCGTACTTTTGATTATAAAGTCCGTCCACACTTCTGAAATCGGGAATACCGCTCTCTGTAGATACTCCCGCACCGCCAAAGAAAACTATTCTATGGCTGTCATCAATCACTTTCTGAAGTTCGTCAACACTACTCATTACTGCATTGCCTCTTTCATCTGCTTTACATACTCGCAAACAGGCTCAACACATTCTTTACCGTACTTAGCAACGATTTTTACAATTGCAGAACCTACTATTACACCGTCTGCATACTGTGACATATGCTTTGCCTGCTCCGGAGTTGAAATACCAAAACCTACCGCACACGGGGTATCGCTTACAGAACGAACAAGGTCAACCATTTCGCCAATATTTGTTGTAATCTCTTTTCTTACACCTGTTACACCCATTGAAGAAACACAATATACAAAGCCCTGCGCTTCTTTGGCAATGGTTTTAATTCTGTCGTGTGAAGTCGGTGCAATAAGCGAAACAAGCTCTACACCGTGCTTATCGCAATAAGGCTGTAACTCTGCCTTTTCCTCAAAAGGAACATCCGGAACGATTACGGCGGAAATACCGCACTCTGCGCACTTTGCCATAAATGCGTCTGTACCGTAAACAAAAATAGGGTTCATATATGTCATTACGGCAAGAGCCGCCTTAATCTGCGGACGGATTCTCTTTACCATATCAAAAATCTTATCCGTTGTAGTACCTGCCGCCAAAGAACGGAGGTCAGCCTCCTGAATTACAACACCCTCGGCAATCGGGTCTGAAAAAGGTATACCGATTTCTATGATATCTGCGCCGTTTTTGCTCATACCTATAAGGAGTTTTTCGGTAGTTTCAAGGTCAGGATCTCCTGCGGTTACAAACGGAATAAAAGCCTTGCCGTTTTTGAAGGCATCTTTAATCTTACTCATAAATATTCTCCCCTCTGTATCTTGCAATAGCGGCAACATCCTTATCGCCTCTGCCCGAAAGATTTACAACAATAATGCTGTCTTTGCTCATTGTAGGAGCAAGTTTAATGCAGTGTGCAACAGCATGTGCGCTCTCAATAGCAGGGATAATACCCTCTGTGCGTGAAAGATACTCAAATGCGTTTACTGCCTCTTCATCGGTAACAGGCACATATTTTGCTCTGCCTGTATCGCTTAAGTTAGCATGTTCAGGGCCGATACCCGGGTAATCAAGACCTGCTGAAATTGAATATACAGGTGCAATCTGGCCGTACTTATCCTGACAGAAATATGATTTCATACCATGGAAAATACCGAGTGTACCGTTTGCGATTGTTGCGGCATTCTTCGGATTATCAACGCCAAGACCTGCTGCCTCACAACCGATAAGCTGTACGCTCTCATCACCGATAAAGTCATAGAATGCGCCCATAGCATTACTGCCGCCGCCAACACAAGCCATAACCACATCAGGAAGTCTGCCCTCTTTTTCAAGGAGCTGTGCTTTGATTTCCTTACCGATTACGCTCTGGAAATCTCTTACAACCATTGGGAACGGATGCGGACCCATTACCGAACCGAGTACATAGTGAGTATCGTCAACTCTGTTAGTCCACTCACGCATAGCCTCGTTTACGGCGTCTTTAAGAGTCATTGTGCCTGTTTCAACGGCATTTACCTTTGCGCCGAGAAGTTTCATTCTGTATACATTAAGAGCCTGACGGATTGTATCCTCTTTGCCCATAAAAATCTCACACTCAAGTCCCATAAGTGCGGCAACAGTTGCTGTTGCAACACCGTGCTGACCTGCGCCTGTTTCTGCAATTACTCTTGTTTTGCCCATCTTTTTGGCAAGCAGGCACTGACCAAGACAGTTATTGAGTTTGTGTGAACCCGTATGATTTAAGTCCTCACGCTTTAAATAAATCTTAGCACCGCCTAAATCCTTTGTCATTTTCTCCGCATAATAGAGGAGTGACGGTCTGCCGGCATACTCACGCATAAGTGTGTCAAGCTCTGCGACAAACTCCGGATCGTTTTTATATTTTTCATATGCTTCTTCAAATTCATTAACGGCATTCATTAAAGTTTCGGGAACAAACTGTCCACCGTGAATACCAAACTTACCCTTCGACATTGATTTATCTCCTTTTCTAATACCTTATATATTTATAACTTATCACCGTTAAGTTCTTCAAGTGCTTTCTTTTTATCGGCATTTCTCATAAGAGTTTCGCCAATAAGCAGTCCGTTTACTCCTGCTTCTCTAAGCTCCTGCACATCTTCGGCTGTTTTTATTCCGCTTTCGCCGACAAATAAAATTTCCTTTGGTACAAGTTTTCTCAATCTTGTGCAGGTTGTGAGGTCAACCGTAAAGTCCTTTAAATTTCGGTTATTTACGCCGATTACTCTTGCCCCTGCGTCTAATGCCGACTTCACTTCTTCCTCTGTATGTGCCTCTACCAAAGCTGAAAGTCCGAGTGAATCACAAATTTCAATCCATTTTCTGATTGTTTCGGTATCGAGCAACGCACAAATCAAAAGCACCGCAGAAGCTCCGATTACTTTAGCCTCATATATCTGATACTCACAAACTGTAAAATCCTTACGCAAAAGCGGAATTTTTACATTCTGTGATATTTCCTGCAAATATTTATTTTCACCTTTAAACCACTGCGGTTCTGTAAGTACGGATATCGCAGATGCTCCTGCGTTTTCATAATCCTTTGCAATCTGCACATACGGGAAATCCTCTGCAATTATTCCTTTAGACGGAGATGCTTTCTTTACCTCGCAGATATAAGAGATACCGTCCTTTGCAAGCGCCTTTTCAAAAGGAAATTCATCGGTAATGTTCATTGAAAGCGCTTTGCTTTTTATCTCCTCAAGCGGAATTTGTTTTTCAATTTCCGCATATCTTTCTCGGTTTGCCTGTGCTATTGTTTCAAGTATCATAATATCACCGTTATTCATTAGTAGCCTTTACAAACTGCTCAAGTTTTTCATAAGCCTTGCCGCTGTCAATAAGAGTTTCTGCAAGACGGATACCCTCGGCAATATTCTCTGCCTTTCCGCCTGCGCAAATACCGAGAGCCGAATTAAGCAATACAATATCTCTCTTTGCTCCCTTTAACTCGCCTTTTAAAATCTGCTTTGTAATCTCCGCATTCTCTTTGCCGTCACCGCCTGCAAGGTCTGCACTGCTGTATGTCGGCATACCGAACTGTTCCGGAGTAATTTCGTATGAGCTGAATTTACCGTTGTTGATTTCACAAACCTTTGTAGGAGCAGTAACGGTTACTTCGTCCATGCCGTCTGTACCGTAAAATACATATCCGCGCTTTACGCCAAGGTTTGCAAATACTCTTGCAATCGGTTCAACGAGTGCCTCTGAATACACACCTGTTACCTGCAAGTTTGCAAAAGCAGGGTTTGTAAGAGGTCCTAAAACATTAAAAATATTTCTGATTCCTATATCTTTTCTTACAGGGCCGACAAATCGCATTGATGAATGGTAGCTTTGTGCAAACATAAAGCAAATACCTGTATTTTTAAGGATTTCTTCACTTTTTTCCGGGCTTATTGTAAGATTAACTCCAAGAGCCTCCAGACAATCTGCCGCACCGCTCTTGCTTGACATTGAACGGTTGCCGTGCTTTGCAACAGAAATTCCTGCGGCCGCAACTACAAAAGCCGCTGTTGTAGAAATATTAAAAGTACCTGTTCCGTCGCCGCCTGTGCCTACAATGTCGAGTACATCGGTATCTCTTTTAACATGAAGTGCCTTGTCACGCATTACTGTTGCGCAAGCTGTAATTTCGTCAATGGTTTCGCCCTTAATTCTGAGAGCTGTCAAAAATGCCGCTGTCTGTGCTTGAGTGGCTGTACCGCTCATCATTTCGTTCATTACGGCTGCTGCCTCATCATAAGTTAAGTTATTACCGTTTACTACCTTTTTTATTGCTTCCTTAATCATTTCTGTCACCCTTTCTATGTGTTATCCGTAATCATATATTAATAAAATTCTTTATCATTTCCATACCGTGAGAAGTCAGTATCGACTCCGGGTGGAACTGTAATCCGTAAATTTCGTAATCTCTGTGGCGAACTGCCATAACCTCGCCCATATCGTCCTCTGCCGTAACTATAAGCTCATCGGGAACGGTATCCTTTTTTGCAATCAAAGAATGGTATCTCGCACCGTCAACTACCTTTGGCAAATCGGCAAAAATCTTACAACTGTTGTCAAGATTAATATTACTCTTTTTGCCGTGCATAAGTTTTATTGCTCTTGTAATTTCTGCGCCGAATACCTCGCATATTGCCTGATGTCCGAGGCAAATACCGAGTATCGGATACTCGCCTTTAAGCTCTCTTATAACATCTTCACAAATGCCTGCGTCCTTTGGATAACCCGGACCCGGAGAAAGAATAATGTGGGTAGGATTAAGTTTTCTGATTTCATCTACCGTTATTTCGTCATTTCTTACTACCTTTATATCGGGATTAATACTTCCGCAATACTGTACAAGATTATAAGTAAAGCTGTCGTAATTATCTATAAATAAAATCATATAGCTTCAACCTCTCCTGCATTTTTAACTGCATTTATTACCGCAAGTGCCTTGTTGTAGGTTTCAAGATACTCCGACTTAGGGTCGCTGTCTGCAACAATTCCCGCACCTGCCTGAACATAAACCTTATTTCCTTTTTTAACTGCCATTCTTATTGCAATGCAAGTATCAAGATTTCCGTTAAAATCGACATATCCGAGCGCACCGCCATATACCCCGCGAGGTGTTTTTTCAAGTTCGTCTATAATCTGACAAGCTCTGATTTTCGGTGCTCCCGAAAGTGTGCCTGCCGGAAGAAGCGACTCAACCGCATCAAAAGCGTCAAGTCCGTCTTTAAGCTCACCCTCAACCTCACTGCAAATGTGCATTATCTTTGAATATCTTAAAATCTGCTGATATGAAGTAACCTTTACAGAATTGAATTTTGAAATTTTACCTATATCGTTTCTTCCGAGGTCAACAAGCATATTGTGCTCGGCAAGCTCTTTTTCATCTTTTATAAGCTCATCTGCAAGAGCATCGTCCTCCTGCTTATCCGCACCTCTCGGTCTTGAACCTGCAATCGGGAATGTATTAAGCACACCGTTCTGAAGTTTAACCAAAGTTTCAGGTGATGTACTTATAATCTCATCGCCCTCAATATTCATATATACCATATAAGGCGATGGGTTTGTAATTCTCAATACTCTGTATGCATTTAAAAGCGAACCTTTGTACTCGGTTTCAAATCTGCGGGATACAACACACTGAAAAATATCGCCGTCAAAAATATATTCCTTGGTTTTATTAACCATATAGCAAAATTCTTCTTCTGTGTATGTGCTTGTAAATTCCACATTTTTATCGCTTTCAAGCTTTGCAAGCGGAGCAGGGTCTGTAATTGTATTGATAATTTCGTTTATATCGTTTACAGCCTGCTTGTACTGTCTTTCAGGGTCATAAGTTTTCATATTTACTATGACTGTCATTTTTTCACGAAGATGATCGTATGCAATAATTTTATCAAAAAGCATTAAATCAAAATCATTGGTTTCGCTTTCCTGTATTTTCAAAATCGGTTCGCTGACTGCAATCATAGCATATCCGTAATATCCTACAAGTCCTCCTGTAAACGGCGGCAAATCTTCAAAACGAGGATTTTTGTAATTTTTCATATATTTTCGGATTTCTTTGTATGGCTTGGCGGTTTTAATTGCAGCCTCACCCTCGCCTGTAATGGTGAGAACTCCGTTTTTGTAGACAAGTCTTGCCTTAGGATTACAGCCGATAAACGAATATCTGCCCCACTTTACACCGCCCTCGATACTTTCAAGAAGAAAGCACTTGTCTGACTTTTGAAGAATTTTTCTTAACAAAGTAATCGGTGTGACAGAATCGGCGTAAACTTCCTTGTATACAGGGATAACATCGTATTCATCCTTAATTGCCATTACCTCATCATAAGACGGTTTAATCATTTTTCTCACCCTTTATATTTTTTATAAACAAAAAGACCTTTGCCCCAACTAAGGGACAAAGGTCTGAAACGACTTCTGTGGTACCACCCAAATTGACGGAAATTCCGCCCGCTCATACAGCATACTGACATATGCCTCCTGCTGTAACGGTCAGGTTCCGTCGGAAACTACTCGAATACTCTTTCGGTCCGCCCTCACAAGTCCATTCGGAAAAATCTCAACTATCGGCTCGCACCACCCGCCGACTCTCTTAAAGCGCCGATTAATCTTACTACTCTTGCTCAATGGTTTATCTTATAAATTAATACTATTATATAGCGGAATTTTTTAAATGTCAATAGCATTTTAGCACTTTAAAGCGAAAATTCAAAATTATTTTGAATTTTCTGCTGTCTTTAAAATTACAGTTGACTGTGCAGGCATTGTAAGCACACCTTCTTTTATAGCTGTGTGCTGATAAACGGCATTTTCATCTTCTGTCGAAGTAAAAGCACCATCCTTGTCAACAGGTGAGCTTGCAACAAGCTCTGCTCTGATTTCAGGATTAGCTATCATATCATCGGTAATGGTAAGCTCAGCGTTTTCCTCTGCATTCATATTATGAATAATCATCAGCTTTGTTCCGTTATACTCAACATAGTAAGCACAAATTGCAGTATTGTCAAAGGTTTGAAGTCCTGTAATTTTGCCACGAGCAATTTCAGGATTCTGATTTTTGATTTTTATAATTCTGCTGTAAAAGCTAAGTAAAGAATTGGGGTCAGCCTGCTGTTGCTTAGCGCCGCCGTATTTAGTATCTTTCGCAACATCACCTACACCGTTTACCCAAATATTCGGCAAATTATTGCTGTCAAATATCATCGGTGTACGATAAGCCGAATCGGAAGTTGTATTTGGAGCAGTAATTCCGATTTCCTCGCCGTAATAGATAAATGGATTGCCCGGGAACAACATATACACTGAGGCTGCCATTTTCTGATAACTAAGACCCTTAGGTTCAAGCGAGTTACCGCTTCTCACCATATCGTGATTTGACAGGAACATTGTCGGAATGTAATTCTCGTTATTGTTGTACATCTTATCGTTATAATTCATTACCTTTTTAGCGATAGCCGTACCACGCTGTGCTATGACCTCGGTTGTAAGTGTGCCACTTGACTGTGAGAATTTAAATGCAAACTGACTGTCAATTCCCGACTTAAAGATTTCCTGAATCTTTGAATCATCGTCCCAGTTTTCACCTACTACATAAACATCAGGATTTGTTTCCTTACATTTATCACAGAACCAGTTCAAAAATTCCGTGCCGTCGGTGGATTTATTAGAAAAATATTTTACGGCGTCAAGTCTGAAACCGTCAACACCTCTGTCAAGCCAGAATTTTGTAATTTTTGCAAATTCTTCTCTTGTTTTTTCAGAATTTAAATTCCATTCAGGCATTTCCTCAGTAAAATTAGCCTCACAAGCCATTGCATGTGACAAATAATTTGTCTGTGTATCAGAATCAAAATATGAAGTGGGATGAATTTCAAAATACTGTGCATAACCGTCAAGATTGCCCTCTTCCACCTCTTCGACAGCCTTTAAATAATAAGGATGCTGTGAAGATGCATGATTTAACACAAGGTCAAGTATGATGTTAATACCACGCTTATGACATTCTGAAACAAGTTTGTCAAACGTTTCAAGTGTGCCGAAATCAGGGTCAATATTGTAATAATCGGTTACATCATATTTATGATATGACGGCGAAGGCATTATAGGTGTTAGCCATATACCGTCAACACCAAGGTCATTGCCTGTATTTGGATCTCCGTCATTAAGATAATCAAGATTATCAATAATACCTTGCAAATCACCGACTTGATCACCGTTTGAATCTGCAAATGAATTAACAAAAATCTGATAATAGTTACGGTATTTATCGGTTGATGCTGTGGCTGTAAGAGTATTTACCGGATCTTCATATTCTTTAGTACCGCAGCCTGCAAGAATTGCACTTGTAGAAATTGAAGCAATAAGTAAAAGTGTAAAAATTTTTTTCATAAATCCTCCTTATAAAATCAATAAAGTTAAGTAAGAATTGAAATGTATTCTTTATAGGCTATAAATATTATGGTTTGCAAAATATTTCATCAATCATAAAAGTTCGGTCAAACTTTGCAAAGATTATAGGTATGTGTAAAACACACACAAGCCTAAAAAGGCTTGACCTAAATTTTAATTTTTTTAATCTTAACTATGCTGCAAGCCATAATTTAAAACTTAACTAAAAAGGATGGCAGCCAAAGACTGCCACCCAAAAATGTGCAAATAAAGATTAACCCTTTACGCCGCCGGCTGTTACACCTTCGACATAATACTTCTGCATCTTAAGGAAGAGGAGGGTAATCGGAACAGCAACTACTACTGAACCTGCAAGGAACTGCTTGTAGTACTGTGTCTTAAAGTCAAGGTCAACCATAAGCTGCAAACCGATTGCAACAGTGTAGTAATCACGCTTATCACCCATGATGATCTTAGCAAGAATAAAGTCTGTCCAAGGTCCAATGAATGATGTAAGAACTGTATAAACTACGATTGGTTTTGACATAGGAAGAATAATCTTCCAGAAAATCTGGTTCTTAGTTGCACCGTCAATAGTTGCCGCCTCGTCAAGAGCTCTTGGAATTGTATCAAAGAAACCCTTTGAAATCTGATAGCCAAGACCTGCACCGGCACTGTAACAAATTACAAGTGCTACGAGTGTCTGTGTAAGACCCATAGCCTTTAAGAGGTAGTAAATAGCAATCATTGTCATAAAGCCCGGGAACATACCGAGAATCATACCAACATTGATAAACTTTTTACGGGATTTAAATCTTAAACGGCTGAATGCGTAACTTACCATAAGTACAGAAATTGTAGAAATTACGCAGCTAAAGCATGCAACAACAAATGTGTTTATAAACCATTTTGTAAAGTTAAGTGTACCGTGGTTTGTAAAAAGGTCAATGTAGTTCTGGAAAGTCCATTCACGAGGAATGAGATAGTTTACTACAGTAACACCTTCTGCACGGAACGAGTGCATTAAAAGATAGATGAATGGGCAAATCCAAATAAATCCGAGAATAGCGAGGATTATGTAGATAAAAGTATTTGCCAAACCTCTTCTGAGTTTGTAGCTTTTTATCATGAGAACGCCTCCTCGTCTTTTGCAGATTTAGATGAGTTAAATACAATAAGTGAAAGCACAGCGCAGATAATAAATACAATGATACCGATCGCCGCAGCAAGGTTGTAGTCAGAAGAGTTCATAGTAAGTTTGAACAACCATGTTACGAGGATATCTGTATAACCTGCCTGATAGAATTTCTCCGTTGTTGGACCACCGCCTGTGAGGAGGTAGATAACGTTAAAGTTATTGATGTTACCAACGAACTGAGTAATAAGCTGTGGTGTTGTTACGAAGAGCATGTAAGGAAGTGTAATGCTTGTAAATGTTTTTACAGGGCCTGCACCGTCAATACGGGCTGATTCGTAGAGGTCTTCAGGAATATTCATAAGAATACCTGACATTGAAAGAATTGTGTAAGGAATACCTACCCAAAGGTTTACAATGATAACTACTATCTTAGCGATGTTAGGGTCAGTGTTAAGCCACTGAATTTCCACCACCGCAGCATCAGGATTGAACCATCTGCTAATATCTGTAAGTAATACATTAAATGCACCGTCAGTCTGGAGCATCTGATTCATAAGAAGAAGTGATACAAACTGTGGTACAGCGATTGCAATAACAAAGAGAGTTCTCCACAAAGCCTTGAACTTAATACCCTTTTTGTTGATCATAAGAGCAATAATCATACCAAGGATGTAGTTTGTGAAAGTAGCGCAAACAGCCCAAACAAGTGTCCACTTAGCAAGTTCTACGAATGTTGTAGCTCTTGTTGCAGAGTTAGCTACATCAAATACAGATGCAAAGTTTTGGAAACCAACCCAGTGGAACAATGTTCCCGGAGGCATATGCTGAAGGTCATAGTTTGTGAATGCTATAAGTATCATAAAGATGAGTGGAAGAATCTGGAAAATACCAATCATCAGTACAGGGAAAGACAAAAGTGTAATGTGATACTTACCGTCAAGAAATTCCTTGATATCAGTTCTTAATGAAGTTGGCTTTTTGCCTGCTGCAACAAGAAGCTGATGCTTGTAAGCATCTTTTATATTTGCTATGTAAATGGCAAATACAACTACTGTAATTACAATGGTAAGTACAGAATAAAGGAGGATAAGCATTGAGTTATCACCGTAAACAGTTACAGGGAAAATGCCGTCCATCTCTGTGTGAGTCTCAACAGTACCAAGCGAACCAAACTTGGAAATGTAACCCCAACCAAAGAATACCATATAGAGAATGTACAAAACTTCTGAAAGGAAGAATAAAATACCCTTATAGTACTTACCTTTTGAAATGTCACCAAGGCCGAAAATAAGGTAAGAAAGCTTTGTCATAATATCTCCGTTTACAAAGGTTTTGCCGTAATTAGCAAATCCCTTGCCAATGCCAAGAAAAAACTTCACAATAGCATTTCCTATTGCTTTAAAAAAGCCTGCCACTTTACCGGGCAAAGCTTTGAAAAAGTTTTTAGCATTATAGGCAAACTTCTGGAAAGGATTAAGCTGTACATAATCAATATATTTCATTAATAAGCTCTCCTTAAAATAGTTTGCAAAACCTACACCAAACTAATAATATATTCTGCGTTATCAATTAGCATCATAAATACATTAGTAGTTTGGTGTAAATTAATTACAATGTCTGCGACATTGATAACGAGTTTTCACTCAATGGGGCTCTCAGCTACTTGAGAGCCCCACGAGTATGAGAAGATTTATTTTGAAAACTAAAATTATTCGTCTCTTACGTTTGCGATTGTGTCTGTGAGTAACTGCTTGAAGAAGTCAGCGTTTGAAGGATCTGTTTCGTCAGCAATGAGCTTGTTACCGAGGTTTGCATTTGGATCCCAGAATGTTGAAGCTATACTTACCTGTGGTACAGCGAACTTACCCTGCTCAGCAATAGCTGTAAGTACTGCACTGCCTGTAACAACTTCTTCACCGTTTACAGTCTGGTTTGAAGGACCCCAACCGAGCTCTGTAGCTCTTTCTCTCTGGCACTCTTCGCCTGTGAGATAGTTAGCAAGGATCTGAGCTGAACGCGGGAACTTAGAAGATGCGTTTACACCGATGAGCTTGTAACCGAGCATTGAAATTATCTGCTTAGCTTCGCCGTTTACATCGATTGTTGGGAGCTTAGCTGCACCGAAGTTGTCGCCAAGAGCTTTCTTGTCAGGAACTGTGTTCCAAGAACCGTCGATACCGGCACCGCAAGACTTCTGTGAGAAACCGGAAGAAATAGCGTCTATTGAAAGTGACTGGAATGTACCCTTATAGTCGTGTATAAGCTTTGAGAAAGCCTGGAGTGTTGCAACTACCTCGGCCTCATCATAATCTGTGTACTTCTGAGTAATGCCGTCATCCTCAAGACCATCGGTCTTAAGACCGCCTGTGAATGTGAACATACATGCGTAGAAGCCGTCACCTGCGTTCATGATGAACTTCTTACCTCCGGCCTTACAAGCTTCGAGGACATCCTCAAATCTGCCTGCCTGCTCGTCAGAAACTACTGACTTATCATATACGAGGTAGTAACCGTTATCACCTGTTTCCGGATAAGCGTAAATCTTACCGTCGAGTGTTGCAGCTGAAACTGACTCTGCTGTATCTCTCTTAGAAATATCTTCAGCATAAGCAGCCTGTGCAATAACGCCTGCTGTCTGAAGCTTGTTGAGCTGGTCACTTGCGAAACCGAATACATCGGCAGCAGCTGAGGCATCGTTAAGAAGGTTTGTAGCAGCATCTTTCTCAGTCTGAGCAACTACTGTAATATCAATCTTCTTGTCCGGATAAAGAGCCTTGAATGCCTCGCACTCTTTTTCAAAAGTAGAAACTGCATTATCAGGAGCCCATACTTTAAGTGTAATGTTGTCTTCGTCACCAAAGTCGTTGCTTGTTGCAGAAGCACTGTCACCCTTTGATTCTGTTTTTGAAGCTGTACTGCTGTCACCTGAACCGCCGCAGCCAACAAGTGCTGTAGCAGCCATCATACTTGCCAAAAGAACGGCAAAAATCTTTTTCATCGGATATTTCCTTCTTTCATAAAATATAAACTTTCATTCCATTTGAATGATGTGAGGACAGTCCCTCTGTCCTTTCACTACATTTATGATACCAAAAAATCATACAAATTGCAACTACCTTTGTACTTTTTATACAGAGTGTTAAAACTTTAAATTATTTTTGTGCATTTTGCAAGTTAAATTTTGAAATTTTGATTTTATTTACAAAATTATCTCTGGCTTTTTGTTAATAATAACAATATTTTCTTTGTGCAACTTGTTCATTTGGAGATTATCGTTTTATTTTCGTAAATTACTTAAATTCGTTTCTTATCAGCTAAATGCACATATTTTCGTTTACATAGGTGCTTTTTAGGTAATTTTCACCAACAGATAAAATAAGTCTTTTCGCACAATAAACACACTCCAAAAAAATTCATTATTATTGTTGTATTATTTTCTCTGAATTGTTATAATGTAATAGTAATCACAACTAAAAACGGAGTGAATTTATTATGAAACTAAGCAATTTACTTGCAAACATTGAATATACCGTAATAAATGACGGCAATCCCGAAATAACCGATATTATATATGATTCCCGAAAAGTTACCGACGGTACAGCTTTCGTATGTCTTAAGGGATACACATCCGATGGTCACAAGTATGCGCAATCCGCTGTTGAAAAAGGCGCCGCTGCCCTTATAATAAGTGATGACCTTTCATTCGATGTGCCGAAGAATGTTGCGGTTATTAAAGTGGAAAACACACGAAAAGCACTTGCGTATATCAGTGCCGAGTTTTTTGGCAGACCCGCCGAAAAACTAAAGACCATTGCAATTACAGGTACAAAAGGCAAAACAACCACAACCGCTATGATTGCATCTATTCTTGAATGTGCAGGAATCAAAACAGGCACAATCGGCACTCTCGGTATTTTATATGACGGAAAAGTTGTAAAAACAGACAACACAACTCCGGAATCATACGAAATTCAAAAAGCTATGCACGATATGCTTGAGTGCGGCTGTAAAGCTATGGTTATTGAGGCAAGCTCAATCGGCTTAAAGCATTACAGACTTGCTGATATTACATTTGATGTAGGCATATTTACAAACTTTTCACACGACCATATCGGCGGTGTTGAACATAAGGATATGGCTGAATATCTTTACTGTAAAAGTCTGCTTTTCGGACAGTGCAGACACTCTGCCGGAAATATTGACGATGAAAAATTTACCGAAATCACAAAACTTGCAGTTGAAAAACCTGTAACATTCGGTTTCTCAAATAAAGCCGACTTTGTTGCGTCTGATGAACATTTATTATTTGAAAACGGATTTATCGGCGTTCACTTTGAATTAAGCGGAAAAAAGAAACTTTCGCTTGATGTAAATATCCCCGGTAAATTTAATGTTTATAATGCGCTTGCCGCAATCAGTGCCGTATCTTTCTTTGATATTCCCGACAAAGCTGTTGTCGAGGGTCTTCACAAAGCAAAGGTTAAAGGCAGAGTTGAACCTGTACCCGTACCGGGCAACTATTCGCTTATAATAGATTACGCTCATAACGCACTTTCTATGGAAAATGTGCTTTCAACACTCCGACTTTATAAACCTAACCGCCTTATTACAATGTTTGGCGCAGGCGGCAACCGTCCAAAGGTGAGAAGATACGAAATGGGCGAAACTTCGGGCAGACTTTCCGACCTCTCCGTAATCACAGAGGATAACTCCCGTTTTGAAGATGTTATGGATATTATCGAGGATATCAAGACAGGTCTTGCAAAGACAGACGGTAAATATGTAGTTGTTCCTAATCGTAAGGACGCAATAAGATATTGTATGGAAAACGCACAGGACGGCGATATTATAGTTCTTGCCGGCAAAGGTCACGAGGATTATCAGGAAATCAAGGGCGTAAAATACCATATGGATGAGCGTGAACTTGTTGCCGACATTATTAAGGAAATGGCAGAGGAAAAGAAATAATTATCAACAGTTTTTTATAAATCTACATTTGTCAGTTTGATAAATTCATTTTTATTAACGAAAAGGAAATATGCAATGGGTTTATTTAAGGAAAAGAATGAAATAAATAATAAGACTTTAAAGGAAAACATTGCTAATATTGCATTGGCACAATACAGAGTCATTATTTAAAGTAATAACAGATATAGACACCTTCTATTTTGCGGTTCAGGGTACAAAACTTTTAAGACTTTCATTAAGCAAAGAGCTGTTTAACGCTTATGTGGAAGGATTTTTGGAAAGTAACGATGCTTAACAGAAATTTTGGGTTCTGTTTCTAAAATATAAACAGCATTGTTTTTCTACTTATTAAGTTATAAAATAAATGAATACTGTCAAAATATAAACGCTTAAAATTCATCAGCCGTCATCTTGCGATGGCGGCCGCTTTGTTTTGTCTGTAAAATTGAGATAAAAAATGACTTCACATATTATAGTTGGAGTGAAGTATGGTTTTGCGAAATACTTAGTCAAGAAATTATAAAAGTTTGGTCAACCTTTAAAAAGGCTTGACCTATTTTTATTTAGCTTAATCTGTGCGTTAAACAGGAATTTATTATTGTTACCCCAACATTTAGAATAAAACCTATTCAAAACAGAAACAAAAAGTGATGCAACAAAGCATTTACAAAATAAACATCATCATTGCATCACCAAATATTTTATTCGATTTACCTTAATTCAGGCACTACGGCAAAAAAGACTAAGTCCTCATCACCGTCATTAATCAAACTGTGGCTGTGTCCCTTTGGGCAATAATGGCAAGAGCCTGCGGAAAGTTTTTCTTCCGTATCATCATACTTTACCTTGCCGTTGCCGCTAAGAATATAAATAATCTCGCAGTTACCCTCATGAGTATGAAGTCCGATTGACGCACCGCTTTCAAGTCTGCCACGCATAATTTTGGTATCGCCGTCATCAAACATATCGGCTCTGAAAGTTTTTTCTCCTCCCTTAAAATTAGGAAGTTCCTTTGTTTGCATACCGTCAAAATCTATATACATTACATATCACCTTTCTTTATTATTATACGAAATTATTATACGAAACAATCACAAATATGGTTTCGCCTTGATTCAGTCCGAGAATTTTTCTCTCAATTTTCGGATTTTTATATCTGCGCACCATATCTCGCAGTGCAGTTCCGCCGTGAAATCCGTGCAAAACGGTAACTTCACGCACATCATTCGGCAATTGCTTTAATCTTTGCGTTAAAACTTTTCCCGCACTTTCCACGGTGTGACCGTGCAAATCTATCTCTACAGAATACGGCATCACTACACCTCTTTTCTAAAATTTTACCTCCGCACAAATGTACGGAGGATTTTTTATAAATTATTCGGTAGCTTCCGGTTCTGTCGGAGTAGGTTCCGGATCGGGTTCCGGTTCTGTCGGAGCAGGAGTCGGTTCCGGATCGGGTTCGGGAGTTACAGTAGGTTCCGGATCAGGCTGCGGAGCAGGCTCCGGATCCGGGGTAGGTATATCAGGTGTAACTTGTGATGACGAGTTATTGTTTGAAGATGAGTTATTGTTTGAAGAGTTCGAATTATTATTGCTCGGTCTTGAAACTACACCGTCGTCGCCGTCGGCAGAGCCGCCGCCAATACCGCCGCTACTCTCATAAGTGGATGACGGGAGTTCCTCACGGTCAACTTCTTTGCCGTCCTTATAATATACTCTCCACGCTCTTGCAGAAAATTCTTTTCCGCTTGTAGAGCCGATTTCATTTTCTGTTCTTATTTCATCATAATCAGGGCTTTGCCATCCCCAAAATGTAGCAGAAAGCGTTGTACCGTCCATTTTACATTCTATAAACATCTGGTAATCTGTCTGATTAGAGAACTTAAGGTCAAGGTTAGGATAATCAATTGTTGCGTCAAGACCTGTAGGAACATAATCGGATGCCCAAAGGTGGCAGTATCTTTCCTCAATCTCAACATTTGCTCTTATTGCGGCATTATAAATAGTTGAACTTGCCTGACAAATTCCGCCGCCGTTTCCCTGCACAAGTTTACCGTCTGCAATCACACCTGCAGGCTTGTAACCGTTTTCAGAAAGGTTTGAATCGCCTGTGCATTCGTTAAACGACCATACTTCCCCCGGTTCAAGTACAGAACCGTTGCAAGCCTCAAGCGCAGTTTTCATATTTGAATTACCGTTTGCGTTGTTGTAAGAAACGGTTTCGTATGTAGAAAGCTTCACAATATTTTTCTTAACCATATCAAGAGAAATATCTGCGTCAACATCTTTAACTACAGCATTGAGTGCCATTGTGCCCGTACCGCTTTTTATAGCTGACGAAAGCTGTGTAACAAGGTCTTTTTCGTCAAGCTCCGCACCTTTTTCGGCATCGGCATATTTAAATCTGTTGTCACCGTCATACGGATTAAATTCAGAAACACGGGCATTTGTCGCCTTTACATCAACTTCTTTTTTAATCTTTTCGGCATTGCTCTTGATAGAATCATCTGTGCAAGTGGCAACGACAGTATATGTCTTTGCGGTTTTGCCCGAACTTTCTTTGTTAAGTTCATCATTCTTAAGCTGTGTAAGAACACTCTCTGTATTGTATGTATATTTTAAGTCTTTCTGTGTAATTGTGTATGTCTTTTCTTTCGCCTTTACAGAAATTGAAACAGGAGTTATAAATGACTCCTGCTTTGAAGTCAAAAGCTTGAGCGCCTCATCATAAGTTTTGCCCGCAAGTGAAATTCCCGACACCTGTGCATCATCGGAAAAATGGAATCCCAAGCCAAGATTATCGACAGTAGTCTGTCCGTTTTTGCTTGGCATAAGCATAACCACACCCGCAACGGCAATACCGATAACTACCGCACCGGCTGCGCAGCTTGCAATAATAATTTTTTTCTTATTACTTTTTTTGCCGTCTTTTTTATTGTCTTTATTATCGTTTTTTTCCTTTGGTTCAGACTTTTTATTTTTGCGTTTGTTTTCATCTTCGTAAGAAACCACACCTGCATAATGGTGAGCGCCCGAAGGTGAATGTTTTGCGCCTTTTTTAGAATTTGCAGATTCTTCGGCAGTCTTAATACCGTTTGAAACATCTACAAGTTCATCGTCCGAATCATCGTAAAAAATAAAATCCTTGTCATAATCGACCATTAAAAAATTCCTCCGTTTGGGAAATGAACATTTACAATTTCTTTATTATGTATGTTACCAATATAATTTTACTACACTTTTTGGTAAAAATAAAGACATAAATTCAAAAATCATTCTAAAATAATTCCCAAATTTTAATTATACTTTCAGCCTTAATTTTTATGCAATGCTACATTTTTGTGACAAATATTTATTGCAAAAAATTATTTATTAATCTTTTTTTACTTTTCGGTTGAAAATTGTTTATATTAACGATATAATATAGTTTACAGACATTAATATTTAATGGAGCTTTTTATTATGAAAATATTGATTTTTACCGCCTCAACCGGCGGCGGGCACAAAAGAGCCGCTGCCGCACTTGACGCCAAAATAAAAGCGCTCGATGCAAACAACGAGGTAAAGGTCGTTGACGCATTAAAAGCAATTGGCAAAGTTTATGACAAAACAGTCTGCGGCGGTTATCACTTTATGGCTACAAAAATTCCGAAGGTTTACGGTGTGTGCTACAAAGTAACAGACCGCAAAACCATAGTCTATGACGCAGTTATGAAATCAAATACCGCAATGTCAAACAAGCTTTTGAGCATTATAGATGAGTTTAATCCCGATGTTATCATTATGTGCCACCCGTTTATTACAACGATGGTATCAAGATTGAGAAGAAAGGGCAAAATCAGTGCAAAAGCAATCAGCCTTATAACAGACTATGATGCACACCGCACATATTTTGTACCGAACATTGACGCTTATGTACTTGCCGAACCTCAAATGGCGGAAAAATTAGTCAACGAATATGATGTAGATAAAAATATAATTTATCCGCTCGGCATCCCGATTTTTGACAGATTTTCCGAGCCGTTTGATAAAGCTGAAATCTGTAAAAGAGAGGGACTTGACCCCAACATTCCGACTGTTTTGCTTATGGCAGGCTCTTTCGGCGTTACAAGCGTATTAAAATTTTATAAAAGCCTTGTTTTGCAGAAAAAGCAAATTCAATTTATCGTAATTACAGGAAGAAACAAGCACCTTTATACACATCTTAAAGAAGTAATGGAAGAACTTAATGCCCAGGACTGCACAAAACTTCTGTACTTTGTTGACAATGTTGAGGATTATATGCATATATCCGACCTCATCGTAACAAAGCCCGGCGGACTTACAGTTACCGAAAGTCTTGCTTGCCGACTTCCGCTTGCAATTTACAATGCTTTTCCCGGACAAGAGCGTGATAATGCAGAATTTCTTGTAAAAACGGGTGCCGCAATTATGCTTGATAAATTAAACGGTGCCGAACAGGTTTGCAGACTTCTCGGCAATCCGGACAAACTTGCCGAAATGAAAAGGTTTTGCGGCAATCTTGCACAAGAAAATTCAGCAGAAAAAATTTATGACCTCGCTAAAAAGCTCGTCAATGAAGATTAACGAAAGGACCGTTCAAATAAATGAAAAGAACTATATCAGCCCTGCTTTGCGCAGGCTTAATCGCAGTAACATTTACAGCCTGCTCAAGTGCAGACAGCTTTTCAGACAAGGAAAATCTTTCAAAAAATGTTGAAAGAAACAGCGATACTGAAACCACATTTAATTATTCCGACGGAGCAGTTAGCGCTCCTACGGAATATAATTCTTACTCAAGTGAAGTAAGTGATTTTGAATTAAAACTTTTCCGTAACTATTACAAAAACAATTCCGATAAAAAGAGTTTTGTGTTTGCGCCTGCAAATACTGCTCTCACACTCGGATTACTTGCAAACGGTGCCGCAAAACAAAGCCAGACAAATATTGTCAATGCGCTGAGTGATGAGCTTGTACTTGATTCCGAAAATCAATGTTCGTCATATTTTCAGAGCAGACTTAAAGCCTTTTCTTCTGACGGCACAAATACAGATGAAAACGGTAAAAATTCAGAAAAAGCTTATGTAAAACTTAATCAATCAATGTTTTTTAACGACACGGTTGATATAAGAAAGAATTTTCTGAAGGCAAACGCTGACTTTTACGGAGCAAATATTTTCAGATTTGTATTTTCAGATGAAAACGCAGTTAAAAAGGTTAATTCCGTACTCGGCGAAAATGCCATGACTTCTCTTGACAACTCAAATAACCTTTTCTGTACAAGCACATCGGATATATATGACGAATGGCTTAACGCTTACGAAAAAGACGCTGTTGCGGACGGTACTTTTTACTCCGAAAGCGGCGAAAAAGCAGTAAAATATATGACCTCTGCAGAAAATTATATTCATACAGACAAAGCGCAGGGCATTATAAAATATATGCGCAACACACCTGTAAAATTTGTTGCAATTATGCCAAATGAGGATACTTCGCTTGAAAGCTACATATCCTCAATGACATATCTTGAGTATTCCGATATGCTCGACAGCTTTAAAATAACATCTCTTACAAATGCCTCTGTCCCCGAATTCAGTATAAAGTCAGACGGCAAACCTACAAGCCTTAAATCCGAACTTGAGGATTGCGGCCTTGCGGATATATTTACCGACAGCATTAACCTTTCAAATATCACTCTTTCAGATGACCTTTTCGTAAATGATATTTCCGAAATTCAGCCGTCTGTTACCGTAAATTCAGCAGGTATCGGCGGCAGTGAAAGTGTTAAAGCAACAGTTACCGCAAACACACTTAAATCCGACTCCAAAACAGCCGACAGCACTCTCAAGTTTGACCGTCCGTTCATATTTATGCTTATAGATAACGAAAGCAACATTCCGCTTTACATCGGAACAGTTGATTTCTGATTATTCGTTATCAGTCAATTTTACAGCAAGCACCGTAATGTCGTCATCGTGACCGTCATTGCGGTGCTTTATTGCTTCCGCAACAACCGCCTGCGCAAGTTCCTGTGTGCTGCCCTTGTTCCATGTTCTTATAAGATTTTCAAGCCATTTTTCGTTACCTGATAATACACCGTCAGACACCATAACCACCATATCTCCTGTTGTCAAGTTGACCGTATCGGTCGAAAATTTAATATTGTTGAGTATTCCGGCAGGAAGTGACGGCATTTCTTTTGCAATCACTCTGCCGTTTTTCTTTATATAGGTAAGCGGTGCACCTGCTTTGTTAAGAGTTACTCTTCCGCTGTACAAATCTATTTTTGCCACATCAACGGTTGAAAGCGATTCGTCCTCGCTCTTTACCATAAGTGCGGAATTTACAATCTGCAGTGAGCTTTCCGGTGTAAGTCCGGACTTGAGAAGTCTTGTCATAATAGAAGTTGCCATATTGCCGTCAACCGCCGCTCTGCCGCCTGTGCCCATACCGTCACACACAATGGCATAAGTATTGCCTGTGCCGTCGTTAAAATAATTAAGGCAGTCGCCGCAAAGTTTGCCACGATTTGCAATATGCTGTTCCGTACCTATTTCCACATCGTAAACAGGCATTTCGCAGAATTTTGCCATTATACTGCCGCCCTCTTTGGTAATAAGAGGCAAATCAAATCTTCTGCCGCAGCATTTTGAAATTTCACGCATTAACTGTCCTTTTGAAAAGCGCTTTGATTTGGGAGAAATTGAAAGTTCAACATTCATTCTTCCGCCCGAAGTTATAAGGCAAATACATTCCATGGGAATAATTCCGACAGCCGACAAAGCGGAAATTACCCTTTCTGCCGCCTCGGTGTCACATTTCATTGCACTTTTAAATTCATCAGATAAATCGGATAAAATATCCCCGATTCCCGAGAATTGTCCCGCAACGACACTGCGTACATCATCTACCCTGCGTTGAGCCTCCAGACAAGAAATATATTCCCTGTAATTGCTGTTCATACTGTCGGCTATCTCACGCTTTTTGCAGCACTTTTTGACAAAAACCTCCTCAATATCGTTTTCACTCACTCTTCCCTGTTGTTCAAGCCTTTCCTCAAGGCGGCGAAAATCATCATAGGTCACTCCCTCCTGTTTATCGTGACAGTAAACTTTTAATCCACAGCCTGAACAGACATTTTTCCTGACATTGTCGCATACCATATCAAGTGTGGGTGAATACAGCCTTTTAAGTCTGTCGGATACTCCGTTGACATCGTTTTTAACATTATTAATGGCTTTTGAGGCAAAATCAAGCCTCATAACCACATTTTTCCTCAAAGTTTCACCGAGAGAAGCATTTTTTTCATGAGAAAAAACAGGTGCAATAAAATTACCTACTTCTTTGGGCAGAATCATAAAAATGACAGACGCCGTAAAGCTTTCTATAAGTACCTCGGCAAGAGCCACCCTGTCGCTGAAAGCAAGGCACATAACCGCATCGGAAATCATAAACGCTATTACGCAGGCAAATTTGCCGACAGTCGAAAACAATCCTGCCATAAGTCCGCCAAATGCGTATCCGCCGCAGATAAAGCCTTGATTTCTGCTTGCAATACTGAATATTGCTCCCGTTGCAATTCCGCAGACAGAACCGCCTGCAACACCCCCGTATCTTGCACAAAGCAAGGTAACAAGAACGGCAACTATTCTGCCGACAGAAATGCCCTCAATGGCAACACTGCCGAACGATAGCATTAAAACACAGCCTGTAAGCACAAGACTTGCGGTTTCCTGTTGGGAAAATGCAGCAATACTGCGTCTTTCGGTTGAAAGCCTTACCGTACTGCTGAAAAAATAAGCCGCCGTACCTGCAAGCACCGCCTCGATAATGCAGTCGGTAAGCGAGGAAAGCGTGCTTGTGCTGACAAATGTGAGTACAATACCCGTTGCAAGAATAGGCAAAAATGCAACAAGCGGAGCAAAAAGTGCGCTGTTCTTCACCCTTTTTATATCGCTTGTAAGCCACCTTATACCTCCTATCGCAACCACAACAGCTATGTACCTGAAGCTGTCCGAGGGCGTAAGCAAAATATAGCCAAGCCCTGTGCCTGCAAGTGCCGACAGCAAATATTTTTTTGGTACAGCCGCCGCAAAAGACGCTCCGAAAGGAGATAGATTTCCAAGCATTGCCCCCTTTGACACAAGAACACCGCTGACAAAATATACTATGTTTGTAATCACCGTTCTTGCAAATTCAGCCGAGCCATCAAAATTTTTGCGAACCAGAGCTTTTTTTGCCTCCATTTTTAACATCCTTTTCTTTTTTATATTATAATAGATAGCATTGTCTGCAACCTTTACCTATATTATAAAATTTTGCACTCAATCGTTTTGTCAGTATATGGAAGGCAGTTTATATATTCTTTTGTAGAAATAATATTGCTTGCTAAATTAATTAATTTATATTCGGTAAATATAACTCTTATGCTTATTTTTATCAGTATTTAAGCCGTTATTAAGTAATTTTTAAACATTAACGCAATCAAAGAGTTAAATAATTTTATCTTACTGCATTATGTCACAATAAATACAGAAAGCGCAAAAAAGCACAACTGTCATAATGACAGCCGTGCTTTTTGATATTATATGTTAAATTTTTTGCAACAAATCAGAATAAAAATTTTAAAATCTGACACCAAGCCGACAATTTGCCAAATAATTTATATTCCCTTAACATATTGTCTTAATGTCGGTAAAAAGCCGATTTTATCGGGTGCTTGCAACGGCATTTGCGGTAAAGCGTCGTGTCCGGGCATATTATTTGCCTCAATAAACAACGGTCCGTTCTCTGTAATTGCAACATCCCAACCGATATATCCGAGTTGCGGGAGTTTTTCCGCCGCCTCACAACACATAGCTATTGATTCCTCCCAGAACGGAATTTGATAACCTTTAAGTTCACATCCCGAGCGTGGGTGTTTTTCGTAAACTTTTCTCTGTTTATCACAAGCAGGAAATGCAATTTTGCCCGTTTTCATATCAATAGGCGAATACATACCGCCTGCGTTAATATTATCTACAGGGCGATCACTGTTGCCCATACGGATACACGCATATATAGCATTAGCCTTGCCATCTGTCAAAACAGTATAAACACGGATTGTATTTACGGAATCGGGGTTGATTCTGCTCATATCGTGATGCTGTTTTACCACTTCTTCAACAATACTGATATGCCGTCTTTTCAGTTCGTCATACATATCGTCAAGACTGCCAAAATCCGCTTTTTTCAGCTTGTCTACACCTTTGCCGCAGCACAAATCATCAGGCTTACATATAATTTCGTCAAATTCCTGCATAAAATCAACAAATTCACTTTTACTGCATTTTGCAAAATTAAGCCACTTGCGGTGAAGATAATCGTTAAACATAGTGTAAAATTCAGTTTTATTATCAAGAATATGATAGTAATCAGGGTCATTCAAGAGCTTTACAACGGTATTGTTTATACCTCTTGTCACAAATGTTGCCCTCTGTTCGCTGTTGAGATTATAAAATTCACAAAGCAAATAATCCTTATATCCTGCGCCGTACTTAAATCCGCAGGAAACTATATCGGCGAGTATAACCGCTCTCGGTTTGCCTGAAAGTTTATGCACCTGCTTTACAGTATCAAAAAGTGCGCTGTAATCCATATGTGCAATACATCTTACAATATAGCCAAGCTTTCCCATTAAGAAAACTCCTTTATCACTTCAAAAATGTTAAAAAATTGTATCTAAATTATTACCGATTAGTAACTATTTTAAAGCCTGTATTACAAAATGTCAATAGAGATTTTGTGTTTTATATATGAAAGTTTTGAAAAGGAAAACTCACAAAAACATCATTAAAAAGAGAAAAACGGCGGATTCACAATGAAATCCGCCGTTCGTTACAGCTTAAAAAAATATACAAACTATATTGGTTTTAAAACAATGTCTTTTAAAATCGCTATAATAAATATAAGTCTGTCTGTTGTTACTTTCTCTTTGCAAAGCAATCGCTGCAGTAGTAAGACTTGCCTTCCATTGGCTTGAAAGGAATCTTTGCAACACCGCCGCACTCTGCGCAGGTTGTTTCAAAAAGTTCACGAGCCGGTTTAGCAGCATTCTTACGAGCCTGTCTGCAAGCTTTGCAACGCTGTGGCTCGTTTACGAAACCTTTTTCAGCATAAAATTCCTGCTCGCCTGCTGTGAAAACAAATTCATTTCCACATTCTTTACATACTAATGTCTTATCTTCGTACATTGTTTTTTACCTCACTTTTGTACTGTATAATTGTTTTGCCCTTTTGCGGAATTGCACCGCTTAATCTTTTAAGGACATATAATGTAAGGAAATTTTCTTTTTGGCTCTCTGCAACGCATTGTCGGCTGACTTTGCGGATATGCCAAGTTTTTTTGCAGCCTCAACATAACTCATTCCGCCGCAGTACAGCATCAGTACCATATACTCTCTTTCCGAAAGCAAGGTTTTAAGTTCGTCTAAAAGCAAAGAATAATGTTCTTTTGCAAGCATCAGCTGCTCCGGGTCTGTACTTTTGCCCTCAAGCTCGTCGTTGTCTGCATCAAGTGACACAAGGCTTGAACTCGGCACGGCTTTTTGCCTTTGAGCTTTACGCACAATAGAAATAAATCTGCGTTTCGCAACAATATCAACATAACTTTTAAAAGAGGCTTTGTTGTTGCTGTCAAATGTTCGACAAGCGTACAAAAGTCCCAAAAGTCCTTCCTGAACAAAGTCGTTGCGCTCGTAACCGTCCGCAGAATATTTTTTTGCCAAAAAGCCAATATTTCGCAAGTATCTTAGCGTAAGCACATCAAAAGCACTGTCATTTCCGCTTTTTACAAGCTCTGCAAGCTTTGCATCCGAAAGCTCTGAAAGATTTTTTAACGATTCAGACACAAGCTCACCTCAAAAGACTTTTCCTTACTGTAAATAATAACCTATTTCCTTTTATTTGTCAATAAGAAAGTAAATATTATTTGTAAATTTTTTTAATCCGTTCGTCAATAATTGTGCAGAATTTACATATTTATATATTTTTTGACTTGTAAGCAAAAAGATAAAATGGTATAATATTATGTAGTTTTTAATAAGAGGTGCTTAAAATGGTTGTGAAAATTAACAGTTTCGGTCTTATGGGAATGGACAGCTATCCCGTAGAGGTTGAGGGCGCAATTAACAAAGGATTTCCCGCATTCGATATGGTAGGACTGCCGGACGCCGCCGTAAAGGAAAGTCGTGACCGTGTTAAAAGTGCAATGAAAAATTGCGGATTTAATTTTCCGACCGCACATATCACAATTAACCTCGCCCCTGCCGATATAAAAAAGGAAGGTCCTATATACGATTTGCCAATTCTTATTGCAGTGCTTAAGATGACAGGCGCTGTAGTTGCGGAAATTTCCGACTCGGCATTTTTGGGAGAACTGTCACTCGGCGGAGATGTACGACCCATAAACGGCGTACTCCCTATGGTAATAAAAGCCCGTGAACTCGGTTATCAAAAGATATATGTACCTTTTGCAAACGGCGCAGAGGGCGCAGTGGTTGACGGCATTGAAGTTTATCCCGTTAAAAATATTTTACAACTGATTGCACACTTGAGCGGCGATAAACCTATTGAACCTGCCGTTGCGGAAATTGATGAAGATAATACAGACAAACAGTTTGTGCCCGATTTTTCACAGGTTAAGGGGCAGGCAGAAGTAAAAAGAGCACTGGAAATTGCGGCTGCAGGAGGTCACAACATACTGTTAATCGGTCCTCCCGGATCGGGTAAAAGTATGCTCGCAAAGCGTATTCCGTCAATTCTGCCCGATATGACATTTGAAGAAATGATTGAAACCACAAAAATTCATTCAATAGCAGGTTTGCTCGACAAAAACGGACTTGTACGCACACGACCGTTCCGTTCGCCGCATCATACGGTAACTGCCGTGGGTCTTGGCGGAGGAGGTACAGGAACAGTTCGGCCGGGTGAAGTATCGCTTGCTCATAACGGCGTACTTTTTCTTGACGAATTACCCGAATTTTCCCGAATGTCGCTTGAAGTGCTCCGTCAGCCTATTGAGGACGGAAAAATTACGATTTCCCGTTCGCACGGAAGCTACACTTATCCTTGCACCGTTATGTTGGTTGCGGCAATGAATCCGTGTCCGTGCGGATATTTTAATGACCCGTCAGGAAAATGCACCTGTACTCCGCAAAAGATACATAATTACCTTAATAAAATCAGCGGTCCGCTGCTTGACCGTTTTGATATACATATAGAGGTATCGGC
>NZ_JBBNJY010000028.1:0-27759 GCF_040093295.1 Ruminococcoides bili | reverse complement strand
CGATCTAAAAGGTTGACCAAACTTTTAACTTCGGGCAGAAAATTTTTCTTTCTCTTGACTTTGTTGTCCGACCGAAAGTCGGCTAAACCATATTCACCCCAACTTTTGAAAAAGCATCTTATTTTAATTAAAATAAAATCTGATGAATTTAATATTGTAAAAATCGCAGGTTGTAAGGTCGTTTGTGTCAAGCTCGTTTATAAGAATATAGTTTGCCGCAACGCCGAGCAAATATCCTGATTTTGTGACAATTGTATTTGAACCCACAAGAAAATCAATGGATACTCTTCTTCCGATTTGAGTGCGTATAAAACCGTTTAGATATTGCACACTTTCGGCTGTTACCTCATACGGATTTTTTATGTCGGTCAAAAGGCTTGCCGTCGACATTGCAGTCTGATTGTTTTGCATATTTTGCATATTCTGTTCGTTTATCATTGCGGGGGTCGGCAATGTTTCGGGATTGTACGGCTGGGTTGAATCTATGTTCTGAATTTCACGAACCGCCAAATCATTTGCAACTTCGTTATTTTGACTTTCGGCAGGGATTGTCTGTGTAAGTTGATTTATCAACTGCCCCGACGCAGGATTTCTTCTATTCAGTGCCTGTTGATTAGGACTGAAACTTTGATAATTCGGACTTGTAGGGCTAACCAATGTAGCCAGGTCAAGTATGGATGGAATTTCGTAACCGTATTGCTGTATGGTATTTGGAATCTGGTTGTTTATACAATTATAATTATTGCAGGCTGAGGGATTGGTGTCGAGATTATACAGAGTATTTGGGTTGAGCTGCTGCGCCTTTTTATTGTTGATGTAATTTACCAAAACAAATCACTCCTATGTGTTTTTGTAAGCCTGTGTCGGAGAATAAAAACAATGTTTACCGATACGATTGTAAATCACGCCGATATTGGTAGGAAAATAGTTTGGACAGGTTGAGGAATAAGGATTAAAATAGAATAAAGAATTGCCGACCGAGCTGTCGGTATTGCCTGCAAGTGCCCAATCTGCAATTTCGTAGTGTATATCTTCAGGTACAATATTATACACATTTTGCGAATTGTACTGACCCCCTACGGAAGTCTTTAAGCAGGTAAACTGATTTGGCTGTGTAATGATTGCCCGCACATCTCCCCCGTTGCTTATCCGTGCAAATTCCCCGTAAGGAACAGTTGACCTGTTGATAATCACAGAGGCAACCGCACGCATACCTTCAATCCCCTCTCCTCCGCTTTCGCATTTTAACAACCGAGCAAACAATTCTCTTGTGTCAAAAGCCATAAAATCACCCGCCTTACGAAAAATAATTCGGTATTGCTTATTCATTTCATTTTATGATAAAATAATAATTTAGTTACAGGTATTGACAATTTTTAATTGAGCCGTTATAATAGTTGAGTACGATAATTTAATATGGAGATGTACCCAAGTGGCTGAAGGGTCTGGCTTCGAACACCAGTAGGTCGGTAACTCCGACGCGAGAGTTCAAATCTCTCCATCTCCGCCAAAAGCACTCGAGCAATCGGGTGCTTATTTTTTGTGATAAACACTGAAAAATCGGCTAATTTGCTATGTTTTTCAATCACTCAGCCTTTGCTTTTTGAGTGAATTTCGGTATCAAACAATATCAGCTAAAATCAATAAAGTTACACAGTAAATTATGCCATAGAGAGATTTTTGTACTATCCGAACAAGTCAGTTTACTTAAATAATACTCATCCGGTTCATATTTTGAAACTGTATCAAGAACATAATCAGCAGAAACAATCATAAAATGAATTAATTTATCATCGTCCATAAAACCACCTGCTTGTTCTTTAATCCATTTTATATATGGTAATCAATAACTTAAAAAAAGAATGATTTGGAAATTCTTTTCAGACTTGTTGCCATTCACCTGCAATAAATTTAAAACGCATTTCTTCCGTTGAACGGCAATAACTTTCCACATCCGCCCATCTGATTGAAAACAATTCCATTTCATTATTTTCAAGAATAACTGTTAAACCGTCAAAATCATCACTTACAGATTTTATATTTAAACCGTAACTGTTTATATTTTTTTAAATATCCCATTTTTCGATTTTAGTTGCTATAATTATCACCCGCATTTCTCTGTTAATTTTATAGTAATAAACTTTATAATTACTTAGCTTAAATAATATGCCGGACCATAATTTAAGTATCCGTACTAAACAAATGTATTTACTTCTGTTCGCCTGCATTGCGGACAACGGGCATTTTATCAAAATCATAGTATGAGAGTTCGTCTATTCCGTTTAAAAATGCGTGACAGCCGTTTACTATCATAAGATTGGTCTGCTCAATATTATAGCAACACACTATTACTTTTTTGCCTGACGCATAGGCATATCCGCACTCCCACGCAGTTCCGCTGTCGGAGTACATTCCACCGTAAAGCAAAACAACCGCATCGCAATCGTCAATTCCGCCTTTGTCAATTTTAAAAATTTCCTCTGCCCATTCTGCATTGGTAAGGCTTTCCCTGTTCTCAACATCGTGCTCCATAGGTACAAAAACTTCGTGACCTTTTGCTTTAAGAATTTCAACCGCACGGTGAATATTTGCAATTTCGTTATCGTTAAAAAACGGCGATGCAAGGTAAATCTTCATATTAAAATCTCCTAAAAAATATTAAAAACATTATCGGTATGGTAATCGCCGCCATTGCCTGCGACACAAGAGCAAGGCTTGCGCCTGTTTGCGGACTTTCTCCGTATGCCGATGAAATTATAACGGTGTTAAGTCCTAACGGCATTGCATTTGCACAGAGTGCGGCAAAAACTATTTCATTATCCGTATTCAAAAGCCTTAACGCAGTCACAAAAATTGTAGGAAAAACTATCAGCCTAAGCACCGCCACAATATAAGTCTGCTTTACCTTGAGCAGGCTTTTTATTTCATATCCCGCTATTACAAACCCAGTCAAAATCATTGCAACAGGTGCCATACAGGCGGCACAATCGGTAAGAATTGTACTTACAAGCCGCACCCTCGGTATTTGCAAAAGTCCGAGAATTGCGCCGATAAACAGCGACACAAATATCGGATTCAGCAATGACTTCAAAGAAAATCCGCCCTTGTCCGACGGCACAAGCCAAGCAATTCCGATTGAGTAAGTAAACATATTCAGCGGCAAGGTGAATATTAAATAATCGAAAAGTTCAATGCTGTCAGCGCCGTATATGCCCTGAACAAGCGCAGTTCCGACAAATCCGAAATTTGATACCGAAAGCGAATATCTGTACACTTTACGCAAATACTCGTCTTTGGTAAGAAATTTTGAGATAATAAAAGCAAGCGCTACCGCAACAATCAAAAGCGCAGTGCTGTAAACAAGGAAAATCCATTTTCGGCTTATATTTTCCACCGTACAATTATTCCAAAATGTATTGATTACGACCGCAGGCATAAATATTCCGTTTTCAAGGCGTGACAAAGTCCTGCCACTGCCGTCAGATAAAATATTTTTCTTTTTAAGAACAAAGCCGATAAGAATAAAAGAAAAAAGCACGGCTATGTGATTAAGCGTAGATGAAAGTATTTCCATACGATATTTCCTTTATATTATAATACAAATTTCAGCATAAAACAATAACCGCAGGTCGAGCTGACCTGCGGCTGACAATATTATTATTAATTTTTTGTAAAATTGTATTCATTTGTTTTCTTCATCTTTTGAGCATTTATCGTCACACTCTGCCTGTTCTTCCTTTTTTTCAAGGTTCATAACCGCTGAAAGTCCTGCCGAAACCGAAGAAACCAAAAGTCCGCAGACTGCGCTTTTCCACATTTCTGCATTTGCAAAATCCGTTCCCGTCAGAAACAACGCAAGATTAGCGAGAATATATCCGAGTGCCGTCTGTAGGAATGTACGCAATGCTCTTTTAAGGCAGTTTTTAGTAAAACACATCTTCATATTACATAATATTCCGTTGCCTTAAAAATGTACTTATTTATTATCGGATATTTCGGGCAATCCCGCAATACTTGTAAGCAACGAAAGAATACCCGAAAGCACGCTTGCGGAAGCAACCGCTACCCAATTCACATCACTTAGCACCGCAGACACGCCGATAACCGAAATCGCTGTTTGAGCCACGGTTTTTGCCGCACGGATACCCGCAGCTTTCGCCCATATTTTAAAACCGTTTTTCATAATTTCACCCCCTGTAATACATTTTAATTTAAAAGTTCAATATAAATTTCTGCCCATAAAAGCGATATTAGCTTATTTCTTTTCACTATTTATATGCTCAAGGTCAGCAATTCTATGATTTACAACTCTTATTTCTTCGTCCGTAACGGCTGACATTCGCTCAAGTTTGAAAACACGCTCTTGCAGATGATTATATTTATCCTGCTTATGTTCAAGCTGATCTAACCGATACACAATCAATGATTTGGTCTTTTCGTTTTCGCTTTCCTGTCGCTTACGGTTTGACGCATTTATCAGCAATTGACAAATAATACTTCCGCCCGCAACAATCAGCGCAGTCACAATTTCCGTACTCATATCACACCCCCTTACCTATGCGTAAAATATTATTAAAAATTGCAGTAATTAGGCTAATTTTATTAAAAAAGAATTAAAAAGGCACAAAAAAGCACCCTGCCGTGAGTCGCCCCAAAAAGTTAGACTAAAAATCTAACGATTTTGGGGCGGTTCAAAGCAAGGTGCAATTTTGAAATACAGGTATAAAAATGTAACTTGTTAATTAAAGAATGTCGATATGCTCGCCGTTGAGAGCCTTGTTCATACTTCTTACTGCGCAGAATTTACCGCACATTGAGCAAGTATCTTCGTGCTCGGGTTTGCGGTCATCACGGATTTTTCTTGCGGTTTCGGGGTCAATGGCACAATCCCATTGAGCCTCCCAATCAAGCTTTCTTCTTGCGTCTGCCATTTTGTCGTCAATTTCTCTTGCGCCACGCACACCTTTTGCAATATCGGCTGCGTGCGCCGCAATTTTAGAGGCAATAATTCCCTGCTTTACATCGTCAACATTCGGTAAAGCCAAATGCTCGGCAGGAGTTACATAACAAAGGAATGCGGCACCCGAAGCAGCGGCAATAGCACCGCCGATTGCGGAAGTAATATGGTCATAACCCGGGGCAATATCTGTCACCAACGGACCTAAAACATAGAACGGAGCACCGCAGCAGATTGTCTGCTGAATCTTCATATTAGCCTCTATCTGGTCCATCGGCATATGACCCGGACCCTCTACCATTACCTGAACATCTTTTGCCCATGCTCTTTTTGTAAGCTCGCCAAGGCGCACAAGCTCCTCAATCTGACAAACATCGGAAGCGTCTGCAAGGCAGCCCGGACGGCAAGCGTCACCGAGAGAAATTGTTACATCGTACTCACGACAGATATCGAGGATTTCATCGTAATACTCATAAAACGGGTTTTCGTTGCCTGTCATACACATCCAGGCAAACACAAGTGAACCGCCACGGGAAACTATGTTCATCTTTCTCTTATGCTTTTTAATCTGCTCAATAGTCTTTCTTGTAATACCGCAGTGGAGTGTTACAAAGTCCACACCGTCCTGTGCGTGAAGTCTTACAACATCAATAAAATCTTGTGCTGTAAGTGTATCAAGGTCACGCTGATAATGAATAACGGAATCGTAAACAGGTACAGTACCAATCATTGCCGGACATTCGCTTGTGAGCTTTCTGCGGAAAGGAATTGTGTTGCCGTGCGACGAAAGGTCCATAATTGCGTGAGCGCCCATATTTACAGCCTGCATAACCTTTTCCATTTCAATATCATAATCTTTGCAATCTCTTGAAATACCGAGGTTTACATTTATTTTTGTTTTTAGCATTGAGCCTACGCCCTCGGGGTCAATGCACTTATGGTTTTTATTTGCGCAAATTGCCACCTTGCCCTCTGCTACGAGCGGCATAAGTTCTTCTACTGTCATTCTTTCTTTTTTAGCTACGATTTCAAGTTCCTTTGTTACAATTCCCTTTCTTGCAGCCTCCATCTGTGTTGAATATTCTCTCATATTTCATCTGCCTTTTCATTTAAAATTTTGTAAAATATAGTTATGCATCAGCGGTCCTCTGCCTTTGCCGAGGTCAAGTTTTACGCCGATTGCTTTTGTTACATACGCCTTTGCGTTCTCAACGGCTTGAGGAATTTCAAAGCCTTTCGCAAGATTGCTTGCTATTGCGCTTGAAAGCGTACATCCGGTGCCGTGAGTATTGGGATTGTCAATTCTTACCGAGGGGTAAGTATAAAACTCGCCGTCAGAGTAAAGCAAATCATCACTGCAATCCTCTAAATGACCGCCCTTACAGAGTACGGCACAGCCGTATTTATCGGAAATTATTTTAGCGGCATTTTGCATATCCTGTAAATTTTTGATATTAATTCCGCTCAAAATTTCAGCCTCGGGTACATTCGGAGTGACAAGTGCGGAAATCGGCAAAAGGTATTTTTTCAGATTTTCAAGTCCCTGCTCGCTTATGAGCCTGCTGCCACTGGTAGATACCATTACAGGGTCGGTCACAATATTTTTTGCTTTGTAAAAATTGAGCTTGTCGGCAATTACTTTTGCGGAATTGTTGCCGTAAACCATACCTATTTTTACTGCGTCCGGAAAAATATCGGTAAACACACAGTCAAGCTGATTTGCTATAAACTCGTCGCTCGTCTGCTCAATACCGTATACACCCGTTGTGTTTTGCGCCGTAAGGGCGGTAATGACGCTCATTGCATAGCAATAGTGCATTGTTATTGTTTTTATATCAGCCTGTATTCCCGCTCCTCCAGAGCAGTCGCTGCCGGCTATTGTCAATACAGTTTTCAAACTAACCTCCGTAAATTACGCTGTCTGCAAGTTTTCTTAATTTTTGTGCGGCGGAACAGATATTGTCAGCGCCAAAAATCGCACTCACCACGGCAATGCCGCTTATACCGCAATTTTCAAGCTGCGGTATATTATCTGCGCTTACACCGCCGATTGCCACAACAGGAATACCGACAGCGCCACATATTTTCTTAAGATTTTCTGTACCGAGGTATTTTGCGTCTGCCTTTGTAAGTGTGCCGAACACCGCACCGCTGCCTATGTAATCCGTTCCGCTCTGCTCTGCTTTTTTGGCAAGTTCAATTGTGCGTGCCGAGCCGCCGATTATTTTATCTTTACCGAGGATTTCTCTCGCCTTGGCAAGCTCCATATCGTTCTGACCGAGGTGCACACCGTCAGCACCTGTCTTTATTACAACATCTGCGTTATCGTTAATGATCAACGGTGCGTTATACTTTTGGCAAATTTTAAGCAGACTGTCTGCCTCTTTACAGAGTGTATCAAAATCGACTTCCTTATCTCTTAACTGAATCATTGTTGCGCCGCCTGATAAAGCCTGCTCAACGCTGTACTCAAGTCCACGGTCGCCTATGCATTTTCTGTCTGTAATCGCATATAACGCAAGCATATTTTTGTCAAATTTCACGCTGTATCACCCCAATTCACGCTTAATTTTCATAACTTCGTCATTTATATTTTCACTCTGCATAAGAAGTGACATAACGCATACACCGGCAAAATTCTTTCTGTTTACGGATTTTAATTCTTTTGCGGTATCGGCATTTATACCGCCTATTGCGTAGACGGGAATATTTACACTGTCACACACATTCCGCAAAAAATTCACCCCTTTACCCTTTAGTCCTTTTTTGCAGTCGGTTTCAAAAATATTACCCGCCGTAATGTAATCCGCTCCGTTTTCTTCGGCAAATATTGCGTCCTCCGTACTATGTACGGAAGTTCCGAGCAAATCAAAATCCTCTCTGCCCTTTAAATCTTTAAACGCACCGAAAGGCAGATGAATTTTTTTAACACCGAGTTTCACAGCGGTTTCGGGAAAATTATGTATAATCAATTTGTCTTTGTCACAAACCGAAAGCACATTTTTTGCAAGATTGAAGTATTCCTGTTCGGAAAGATATTTCTCCCTAAGAATTATATATTGTGTATCGGAATCGGATATTTTTTGTATTTTCTGTAAAAAATCATCTTTGCAAAGCGGCTTTGCCGTCACGCTTACTACATTACACATAGATGTAATCACTCATAACGGGCTGTAAGCCCTTATCGGTAAGAGCCTTGTAAACCTCGTCAACATTTCTGCTGTCTGAAATTTCAAACTGCTCGTCGCCCTTTTTCTCGCTTTCACCGCCGTGACCGCCTATTCCCACATCTACGCCTGCGGAAATCTTAGTTGCCGCAATGTCAACCACATTGTCACGGAAGCGCTGACACTCCCTCGTTGAAATAGTAATGCTTGCAAACGGCATAAACAATCTGTACGCACAAATAACCTGCAAAAGCTGCGGTTCGTGTACATCTTTCGGATTGATTTTATCGTTATTGATAATCGGTCTTAATCTTGGGCAGGAAAAAGCAATTTCTGCGTGCGGATACTTTCTTTGAATAAGATAAGCGTGCATACCTGTGGCAAATGCGTCTTTACGGAAGTCGCTAAGTCCTAAAAGCGCCGCAAAACCTACGCCACGCATACCGCCCATCAAAGCTCTTTCTTGAGTATTTACTCTGTACGGGAAAATTCTCTTATGACCCGCAAGGTGGAGCGTTTCGTATTTATCGGAATTATAGGTTTCCTGAAAAACGGTTACATAGTCGGCGCCACATTCGTGCACATAACGGTACTCGTCGCTGTTCATCGGATATACTTCAAGTCCTACGACTTTAAAATACTTTCTCGCAATTTTGCAAGCCTCGCCGATATACTTAACATCCGACATTTTTTTGCTTTCGCCTGTCAGAATAAGTATTTCCTGCAAGCCTGTCTTTGCAATTGCCTGCATTTCGTGCTCGATTTCCTCTGCGTTCAGCTTTGCACGGTGAATTTTATTGTGACAGTTAAAGCCGCAGTAAATACAGTAATTCTCACAATAATTTGAAATGTAAAGCGGTGTAAACATATTAACCGAGTTGCCGAAGTGCTTTTTTGTTTCAACCCTTGCCGCCTCGGCAATTTCTTCAAGCAAAGGCAATGCCGCAGGCGAAAGCAAAGCCTTAAAATCGTCAACAGTTTTTTCATCGTGCTCAAGTGCCCGTCTTACATCGTTTTCGGTATAAATCGACGGGTCATATCCATTCATTTCTGCAATTACTCTGTCGGGTATATCAGAATCAATCTGCTCCATATCGGGCAGATATTTCATATGGTCAATTCTTTCTTCCATTGTTCACGCCTCAACTTTCAAGAAATCCCGTAAGAGGTGATGATGCAGACGCACCGTTCTCAATTACTCTGCCAAGACCTGAAAGATAAGCCTGTCTGCCTGCCTCAATCGCCTTTTTAAATGCGTTTGCCATCATAGGAATATCACCTGCAGTGGCAATGGCGGTATTGCTCATTACAGCCGCCGCACCCATTTCCATAGCCTCGCAAGCCTGCGACGGTCTGCCGATACCTGCGTCAACAATAACAGGCAAGTCTATTTCGTTGATGATGATTTTAATAAATTCCTTTGTTGCTATTCCCTTGTTTGAACCTATCGGAGAGCCGAGCGGCATAATTGCGGCAGCACCCGCATCTCTTAAACTTCTTGCCACATTAAGGTCCGGATACATATACGGAAGTACCACAAAACCCTCTTTTGCAAGAATTTCGGTAGCCTTTACCGTTTCGTAATTATCCGGCAAAAGGTACTTTGAATCTCTGATTACCTCAATTTTAATAAAGTCGCCGCAGCCTGCTTCTCTTGCAAGTCTTGCAATTCTTACAGCCTCATCGGCATTTCTTGCACCCGAGGTATTGGGCAAAAGAGTAACATTCTTAGGAATATAGTCAAGAATATTTGCAACCTTGCCTGTTACAGCTCGTCTTAGTGCAAGAGTAATAATCTCTGCGCCTGCATTTTCAACTGCCGCTTTTATAAGGTCAAGCGAATACTTACCCGAACCGAGAATAAATCGGGAATTAAATTCGTGTCCGCCTAAAATCAGCTTATCATTTTCCATTATTATTATCTCCTTTATAATTTAATGCGTAAAAACTCAACAACCGCCGCCGACAAAATTTACGATTTCTACTACATCTCCGTCTTTGAGAACAGTAGCGGCGTAATTTGCCTTCGGCAGAATTTCCTCGTTAAGCTCAACCGCAATTCTCTGCGGTGAAATTGAATTTTCTTCAAGGTACTGCATAAGTGAAATTTCAATTTTATCAATATCAACTCCGTTTATTCTTATCATAACTTCACCTCCGAAAAGCAAAAAATAAAGTGCGCCGAACCGACGCACTTTGTATGTAAAATATTTACCGTAAGCCTATAACAAACTTACGCTGCAAAGTCCCTCCGTTGGCATTATCCAAATCAGGTTTACGGTCGAAATGTCAATTCATTTCCTCTCAGCCGCTCGGCTCCCGTTTTGTATTGTTTTCTTTATTATAGTACCAAAGCTGTAAAATGTCAAAACAAATTTATAAATATTTCTGCAAATTCTTACTGAATGTCCCAGCTGTCTTTGTTTTTGCCTGCGTTTGGACTGTCCCAGCTATCGTAATTGTTACTTCCGCCGTTTACCTCATAGCCGTTGTGAGTGTCACAATTTTCGCCCGTAAAATCGGGGTTGCTGTTGTAATCGGGATTGATATTCTGCGGATTTGCATTATAATTTCTGTTGTAATTTTGCGCATTGTTTTGATTATAATATGCGTTGCGCTGGTTATTGTAGTAAGCGTTCGGATTGCTGTTCTGTCCGTAAAAATTATTTGGATTTACTCCGCCGTTCGGATAATAATTTGTGTTGTAACCGTGGTTAGACTGCGGTCTGTAGTCGTTTGGGAATTGTGTATCGGCATAAATATCTGTCTGATACTTTTTTATAATGTTGCAAACTTCAACATAATCGGGAATATCGGAAATAGTAAAATTATCAGAATGTCTGCTATTCGAACGAACAGCGGCGTAATGATGACATTCGGAAATAACATCGCCTACTCCGAGCCACTGGTCAAAAATACCTCTGTGAATATACACATGCGAAAGGTCTGTAAAAGGCTTAAAATTATACTGTTTGGAAAAACAGCCGTTTGTACTGTAAATTCCTTTATCGGTAATGGCATATTCCGTATTTTTCAGCTTTCTGAAAGAAAATATAACGCCGCCGAGATAAATCCATACAGGCATTAAATGAAGAGCGAAAAAGCCGACAAACATCCATACGCTTGAGTCTAACTCAGAAAGGTCGCTTGAGAAAATTTGACTTATAAACATAAAATCAAACATAAACCAAATGAAAGCAAAAATAAGCATTGGGTTAAAAATACACTCAAGCACAAAGCACGACTTCTTAGGTCTGCCCGACCACACAATTCGTTCGTTATTCATCATATTTTTTAAGTCATCGCTTACCTTGTAATCATCATACATAATTTGTTCTCCTCACATTTTCTCGAATTTTCCTTTTCGAAAACTATCTGACTGCCGACTGCCATTTTTAAAGTATCGGTCAAAGTATAATCGTAATTCAAAATCAATACCCTCTGTGTAGCAGTAAAATTTTGTCTATTTGTTGTATATTTCTTCCTATTATAATACATAATTTTGCAAAAGTCAAAAGAATATTTTTGAATAAAAAGTATAAAAAATAAGTTTATTCGGCAAATGTAATGTAATCTTAACAAAATATGTAATATACGGTTGTCGGTAAATGTAAATTTAAATGTTATTTTTCTTTATTGATATTAAAACCTTGTATATTTTTGATAAAATAGAAAAAAATTATAAAGGTAGTGTTTTTAATGGCTAATAAAAATCTTATTGACCTTGACGCAATGTCGAAAAAACAGCTTGATATGCTGATTAAAAAAGCTAAAAAAATTATGGAAAATCCTGCTGATTACAGACACGCCTGCGACGGCAAAATTCTTGCTACGCTTTTCTATGAGCCGAGCACAAGAACTCAAATGTCTTTTCAGACTGCAATGCTCAAACTCGGCGGCAGAACAATCGGTTTTGACAATCCGCTCAATTCTTCCGTTGCCAAAGGTGAAAGCCTTAAAGATACCATAACAATTGTAGGCGGCTATGCCGACATTATCGCAATGCGCCACCCTGTAGAGGGTTCTGCTATGGCTGCGTCTATGTATGCAGGCGTTCCGTTTATCAACTGCGGCGACGGCGGACATCTTCACCCTACACAAACTCTTGCCGATATAGTTACTTTAAGCTGCGAAAAAGGCAGACTTGATAACCTAAAAATCGGTATCTGCGGCGACCTATTAAACGGCAGAACCGTACATTCACTCATAAAGGCACTTTCGCAGTACGATAACAATTCATTTGTGCTTATTTCCACAAAAGAATTACAAGTACCGCTTTACATTATTGATATTCTTGAAAAGAACAACTGTAAATATGAATTTTCAAATGACCTTGCAAGTTCTATTTCCGACCTTGATGTACTTTATATGACAAGAATACAGCAGGAACGCTTTGCAAGCAAAGAGGAATACGAAAAGCAGAAGTATGTATTTGTTCTTGACAAAGAGAAACTTGCAAAAGCCAAGGAAGATATGATCATTCTTCATCCGCTGCCAAGAGTAAACGAAATCACGGTTGACATAGACGACGACCCCCGTGCCCTGTACTTTAAGCAGGCACTCTACGGTATGTACGGCAGAATGGCACTTATTCTCCTGCTTTTACAGGATGACGACTTTATGCTTAAGGACAGAGAAATCTCTGTTATAGACAAACGCTGTACAAATCCGAGATGCATTACCGCACGGGAAGAATACCTGCCGAATCGTTCATACTTAAAACTCGGTATGCAGATGTGCGACTACTGCGACAAGCGCATTGACTGATGAGGTGATTGATTAATGAGCAAAAGCAAAAATAAAAAACACGGCAAGGCAATTTCTACCGCCATTATCTCGGCTCTTGCCTATATTGTACTCGGCTTTGTTATGATTTTTTATCCCGACAAGGTAAGCATTGCGCTTTGCTATACGCTCGGCGGTGCGCTGACGGTTTACGGACTGTTTAATCTCATAACATATTTCACTTCAAAACAAGCGTCTTTCGGCTTTGAAATGATTGTCGGCATTGCGGCTACCGCATTCGGAGTTTTCTTCTTGATTTCTCCGCAGTCGATTTTAGGAATGATATTCGCAATAATCGGTATTTTGATTATCGTTGACAGTACCATTGATATTAAAAGGTCGTTTCAGTTAAAGACGCTCGGAGTAAAATATTGGTGGATAAGTTTTGTGGTTTCCGCACTTATTATAATTTTTGCGATTACAACAATTATCTTCCCCGGTTTCTTTGCGGATATAATTATGATTATTTTAGGAATCGCTCTTGTATATGAGGGCATTTCAGGACTTACACTTATCGCTACAATCGGACACTATGCAAAGAAAATTTCAAACGAATCTCAAATGATAAACATCACTCCCGATAACGAGTATGATGATGATTAAAAACAATTTAACCGCAGATAAGCCGACACTTATCTGCGGTTTTTGTTTGCGATATAATTAATCTATTCCGCTCAATTCTTTTGCTTTCTGCATAAGGATTGAGTTTTTATTTTCGATTTTTTCGTCAATCACCATACCGAGCAATTTATCAAGGATATTTCCGATTTGTTTGCCGTCGGTAATTCCTGTTTTTATCAAATCGTGACCGTTAATATCAAGCTGTTTCAGCGTAAAACAATCCTTTTCCTTTATAACTTCTTCAAATGCGGCACAGGCAAGATTATACTTGCTCATTTTTTCATCTCTAAGGTACATAGACTGTGCCGTTAAATCGGCATACTGCACCTTTAAAAGCCTGCGCATATCAGTTTCACCGATTTTGTTCATCACTCGTTTTATCTGCGGTTTACTGCCTGTAAACCTTACATCATGAAACGCAATCAGCGTTACGCAATCGTCTATAAAATCCCGTGGATACTTAAGGCGCTCAAGTATTTGCTCTGCCATTACTGCGCTGAATTTTGGATGACCCTTAAAATGAGCCGTACCGTCAGGGTCACGCTTGCAAGCCATAGGTTTGCCCAAATCATGAAAAAGCATGGTAATTCGCAAAAGCGGAGTCGGGTCGATATTTGTCATTGCACAGGTGGTGTGCCTCCAAAGCGTTTTGTTATGATGTTTGGTATGTTGGTCGTACCCAAACATAATTGATATTTCGGGCAAAAATACCGCAAACACATCTTTAAACCTGCGCATTATGTACTCACAGCTTTCTCCGCATACAAGTTTGTTGAACTCGACGGTTATGCGTTCGGCGGCAATATTATTCAAAAGTTTTTTACATTCAAAAATTGCATTGGCGGTATGCTTTTCTATCGCCATATTATAGCACGAGGCAAAGCGCAGAGCACGCATAATACGCAATGCGTCCTCGGTAAAGCGCTCAACGGGATTACCTACACAGCGCACCGCCATAAGCTCAAGGTCGTATGCGCCGTCAAACGGATCTACAAGACCTGTACGGTCGCTGTAAGCCATAGCGTTTACGGTAAAATCTCTGCGTGACAAATCCGTAACCAAATCATCCGTAAATTCTACCTTTTCAGGGTGACGATTATCGAAATACTCTCCGTCAATGCGAAAAGTTGTAATTTCATACACGAAAGAATTTATCACTACAGACACAGTACCGTGCTTTATTCCGGTGTCGAAAGTATGAAAATCAGAAAAAAGACGAAGAATATCCTGCGGCAAAGCATCGGTACAAATATCCCAATCATTTGGCTCTTTTTGCAGTAAAGAATCACGCACACAGCCGCCCACCGCATATGCGGAAAAACCGTTTTTCTCAAATCTGTCAATTATCATTCTGACATCGGTCGGTAATTTAATTTTCACACTTTCAACCCCTTTCTTATTTATATTTGTTTTTATTTTTCTCAATCAGCTTTTCGGCATAATTATAAAGAAGATTGAATAATACAATTGTAAATGCCGACAGCAAACCGAACAAAATAAGTCCGTCAACCGAAAGCCATACAAGCGAGAAGAATCCGGCAAAGAATACACAACCGAGCACAATGCCGACCGCCGACACAGTAAGCATAGCAATTCTCAATGCATTAAACGGATATGAAAGTCTTAAAATGAGCATATAAGCACACAATGCCGTCATATATACACATATTGTAGAATACTCGTCAGGTGCAAGCGTTGTAAACTTCGTAATAACAGCCATACCTATGATATTGAGAACGGTACAGAATGCGGCAGGCACCGCTCTTGCAATTATATTGTAGGTAAAATTACCTTTAATTCGGTTTTTATTAGGCTGCAAAGCAAGCACAAAGGACGGCAAACCTACCGTAAGAGTGCCAACAAGTGAAAAATGAATAGGCTCAAACGGATACGGCATATGAAAGAATATGAAGAATACCGAAAGTATGATTGTATAAATTGTTTTTACAATATACAAAGCCGAACTGCGTTCGAGGTTATTGATTGTTCGTCTGCCCTCTGCCACAACACCCGGCATTGATGCAAAATCATTATTAACGAGCACAAGTTGTGACACATTTCTTGCGGCGTCACTTCCTGCCGCCATTGCGATTGAACAGTCTGCCTCTTTTAATGCAAGCACATCGTTTACACCGTCGCCCGTCATAGCAACAGAATGACCTTTTTTCTTAAGCGCAATTACAAGCTGTTTTTTCTGTTGAGGAGTAACTCTGCCGAACACACTGCAATTTTCCGCCGCTTTTTCAAGTTCTTCCTGTGTTTTTACAGTAGTCATATCAATTGCGTTTTCCGCACCTGTTATGCCCGTATCTTTTGCGATATTCTGAACGGTTTTTACACTGTCACCCGAAATAACCTTAAGTGCCACTCCCTGTTCTTTAAAATAATTTATGGTATCGTTTACATTTTCACGGAGTTTATCTTTAATAAGAACAACGGCAAGCGGAGTAATATCGTCGGGCAAACCGTTACCGAGCGACTTTTCGGAAGAGGCAAGAACAATAATTCTTACCGTATCGTTAATGCTTTCAATGGTATCAAATACCTCTTTATACTTATTCTTATCCTTAAATATAAATTCAGCAGCACCCATTACATAGGATTTACCGTTATCAAAATCGCCGCCCGACCACTTGGTTTCGGACGAGAACGGATAAAATTTTTTACAGCCGATATGCTTTTGTCCTTTTGCGTACTTTTCAATTGCAAGCAAAGTTGCGTTTTTGTCGTCGGAATATTTTGCGATTGAGGCAAGCGCCGTGCCGATTTCTTCCTTATTACACATAGTGATAACATCAGTAACATTCATCTCATCGGTAGTGAGAGTGCCCGTTTTGTCAAGGCAGAGTACATCAACCCTTGCGAGAGTTTCTATGCAATACATCTCCTGCACAAGCACCTTTTGCCGTGTCAATCGTATAATAGAAACAGCGAGCACGGAACTTGTAAGCAAAATCATACCCTTAGGAATCATACCGAGCAAAGCCGCAACCGTACTTACAACAGTAGCCTGCAAATCGCCGTCATTGATACCAAACTGTCTTATAAAGAAAGCGATGCCTACGGGAAAAAGAATAAAAGTACATATTTTTATAATAAAATTAAAGGAACGCAAAATTTCCGAATTAACTTTCTTTATGTACTTTGCCTCATCGTTAATTTTTGCCGCATAGCTTTCTGCGCCGACTTTGTTTGCCTTTGCGTAACATTTGCCAAGACTGATAAAACTGCCCGAAAGCAGTTCGTCACCGACCTTTTTTTCTATAAGATCCGATTCGCCTGTAAGCAGGCTTTCATTTACCTTGCATTCGCCCTCACACACAATACAGTCGGCGGGAATCTGGGAGCCTCTGGAAAGAACAACCACATCGTCCTGTACAATTTCATCTCTGCTTATTTCGCACTCTCTGCCGTCACGCACGACAGTAACTTTCTTTTCGGAAAGGATAGTCAGTTTATCTACACTTTTCTTTGAACGAATTTCCTGCACTATACCGATTGTTGTGTTGGCAATCATAATGCCGATAAAAAGCATATTCTTGTAAGAGCCGACAAACGCAAGCGCCGCAAGCAACACAACATTGATTGCGTTAAACAAAGTACAAATATTATCTCTGAATATTCTGCCGATTGATTTTGTTTTTAAATTTGAGGTAATATTTATCTTACCTTCCGCTACTCTGCGACTTACCTCTTGCGAAGTAAGTCCTTTTAAATTAGTATCCATTCTAATTCCTTTCAATGTAAAATTTTTTAATTTATAAAAATAATAACATTTTTGACTTACAAACTGCTTTAATTACTTTTTATCTTCCAAAAAAATTTTTAATAATAAAAAATCCTGTTTTCTTATATTATAAATGCAAAAACTAAGAATTGCAACGGAAAGTAGGTGATTTTTTTGATTTTTTTTAAATTTTTTAATAAATTTTTATCAGTTGCCCTTACAGCTATTATTTCACTTTCTGCCACTGCTATTCCCTGCAACAGCGGAGAACTGCCGGAATATGTTTATCTCGGCGGTGAACCGTTTGGACTTAAAATGTATTCGGACGGTGTTATGATAGTTGAACTCGAAAGTTATTTTGACGGCAGTAAATATGTTTGTCCCGCAAAAAAAGGCGGACTTAAAGAAAGCGATATTATAAAGGAAATTAACGGTACTAAAATTACAAGCAATGAAACACTGCGGGAAGCTACGCTTAATTCAGACGGAAATACCCTTGAAGTAACCTTTAAGCGTGACAACAAAACGCTTACAAAAGAGATAGTTCCTGTAAAAAACACGGCCGGCAATTATCTCATAGGCGCTTGGGTGCGTGACAGTAGTGCAGGCATAGGCACTGTAACCTATTATGACAAAAGCGAAAATTACTTTGCGGGTCTTGGTCACGGCATTTGCGACTGCGACACTTACACGCTTATGCCGCTTGCCTCGGGTGAAGCGGTTATAGCGGAAATAAGCAGTGTAACAAAAAGCACAAACGGCTCCCCCGGCAGTCTTAACGGATATTTCTCCGACAAAGTTATAGGAAAAATTACCGATAACTGCGACATCGGAATATACGGCACATTTGATACTTCGCTTACAGAAAATAAAGAAAAACTTGAAGTTGCAAAAGAATCCGAACTGAAAACGGGTAAAGCGACTGTTTATACCACTCTTGAGGGCAATACGCCGAAAGCATACAGCATTGAAATTACAAGCATAAGCAGAAACACAAACTCTGCCGAAAGTTTTACGCTTAAAGTAACCGATGAAGAATTACTTGATAAAGCAGGCGGTATTGTTCAGGGTATGAGCGGCAGTCCTATTGTTATGGACGGTAAACTTGTAGGCGCTGTTACCCATGTTTTTGTAAACTCCACTAACGAGGGTTACGGAATATATGTTGGTAATATGATGCAAAATTACAAATAATTTAGCTAAATCCGTTGATTTTTGGCAGTTAATTATTTTAACCAAAAAAATTTTATTATTTATTGAATTTTTTTGCTTGGAAAGTATTGCCAAAATTACCATTTTATGGTAATATAATCTCATAGAAAAATTACTGGGGGAAATAATCAATGGAAAAAGCAATCAAACTCATCATCACAGAAGAAGCATCCGAATTTTCGCAGGAAAGCAATGCAACAATGGAAAATTACAACATTACGCCTGCTTTCTGCTCAAAAGACGGAGAAGAACTGTTGAACCGCATTAAGGCAGAACAGCCGGATGTAGTCCTTATGGATTCATTTATGACCAGACTCGACGCAATAGGCGTAATGCGCAGTGTAAGACGAGATAAACTTAAAGCTCCGCTTTTCATAGTATTCTCATCATTCCACAACGCAATTCTCGAACAGCAGGTTATGAATTCGGGAGCGTCTTATTTTGTACTCAAGCCGTATGACATTTCAGAACTTTGTCAGAATATTGTAAATATGACAAAGCGCAGTAAAGAAAGTTTCATCGGAAATCCCGTAACTTTTGACGCATTCGGCATTGAGCTTAAAGTAACTGAAATTTTGCACGAAATCGGCGTTCCCGCTCATATCAAAGGCTATCACTATTTAAGGGATTCAATTATTATGTCGGTTGAACATCCCGAAATAATCAATGCGGTTACAAAACAATTATATCCGTCTGTAGCAAAGAAATACGAAACCACATCATCCAGAGTTGAAAGAGCAATTCGCCATGCAATTGAAGTTGCTTGGGACAGAGGAGATGTTGATGTGCTTAATTCCTACTTCGGCTACACTATCCACAACGACAGAGGCAAGCCAACCAACAGCGAATTTATTGCTATGATTTCTGATAAGTTAAGATTACAGATTAAAAACGCAAGCTGATAAATTTTACTCAAGGGCTGTCCGAATGGGCAGTCCTTGAAAATATTATACCGTTTTATTCCGTGAATATTCTTTTTTAAATTTAATCGAAATCCGCACTCCCCCGCCTACATAAAAAAGCCTCTACAAATGTAAAGGCTTTAGTTGAAATTTATTATTTAATCTAAAATTTTACCGTCAGTGGAAATTGTAACAACCTGCCACGGTATAAACTTTCCGCTGTTTTGCAACGCTCTTTTTACAGCGTACTCAAGACCTCCGCAGCACGGTACTTCCATACGAACTACGGTTACGCTCCAAATATTGTTATTTGCAATTATACTTTCAAGTTTTTCGCTGTAATCGATATCGTCAAGTTTAGGGCAGCCTATGAGTGTAATTTTTCCACGCATAAAATCATTGTGCATCTGCGCATAAGCATATGCTGTGCAGTCGGCGGCAATAAGCAGCTTTGCGCCGTCAAAGTACGGAGCGTTTACAGGCACAAGTTTTATCTGACACGGCCACTGACCAAGGTGTGACGGCATTTTTACGTCTTCCGCAAAAGCAGTATTTTTAGAGCTTTCTCTGTTAAATGTCTGCAGTCTGTGTCCGGGGCAGCCGCCGAATGCTTCTGACTTTTTCTTCATATTGGCTTTTACCGCCTCTTCATCATATGCGAGAGCCTCACGCTCAACAAAAGAAATCGCACCCGTAGGGCAGGTTGGCAGACAGTCACCGAGTCCGTCGCAATAATCATCACGCAAAAGTTTAGCCTTACCGTTTACCATTGTAATCGCACCCTCGTGACAGGCATTTGCACAAGCACCGCAACCGTTACACTTTTCTTCATCTATATTTATAATTCTTCTTATCATCTTAAATACCTCCGTATTGATTTTGCAAATAAATTATAATATAATCAGAAAAGAAATTATGTTGTTATAGCAACGAAATGAGGCTTTTATGAAATTTTGTGATATACTTTTATTTAAAAATATGTCCGAACAGGAAATTACTCAAATGAACAAGAGTAAATTTATGAAAAAACGCATTTATGCCAAAAACACACATATTTATCATATGGGAGATGTTATAGACAGCGTAGGAATTGTGCTCTCGGGAAATGTCATTATAGAGAACATTGATATATGGGGCAATAAAAGTATAATCAGTTATGCAAATGAAGGAGAAATTTTTGCGGAAACCTATGCCCTTTCGCAAACTCCGATGATGGTCGATGTTGTATGCGCCGAATGTTGCGAAATTTTATTTATAAATTTAAAAAACGCTCTTAAACCGGAAAACAGCAATCAGCCGTGGTACCCGAAATTTATGAACAGTCTGCTTATGCTTTCGGCTCAAAAAAATCTTGCTCTTTCACGAAGAATTTTTTGCACTTCATCAAAAGCAGTGCGTACAAGAGTTCTTGCCTATCTGTCGGAAGAATCGGTAAAAGCCGATTCCACAGACTTTGAAATACCGTTTGACCGTCAGCAGATGGCAGATTACTTAAATCTCGACCGCAGTGCTCTTTCTAAAGAACTTAGCAAAATGAAATCAGACGGTATTTTAGACTACAGAAAAAATCATTTTGTTTTGCTTGATACAGGAACTGATTTGTAAGAGGTTATTTGGGATTTATAGTATTGGGAAATTTTTTAATTGCATAACGAAACACTACGCTATCCCATAATTATCATACTATCATAAAAATTCATTACAACTTATTGCACAATTAAATATAAAAGCAAAAAGGTGACTGAGTTTTCAGCCACCTTTTACTCTGCTTTTAAATTTCGCAATCATCAAGAATACTGCGCAAAGTATCGGCAGATTTCTTAAGATTGATTTCTTCGTCCTCGCTAAGAGAAATCGGAACTTTAGTTTCAATACCGTTTGCACCCACAATCGACGGCATACTAAGCACTACATCGTCAATACCAAACTCGCCGTGCATCAGTGAAGAAATAGGAAGTATGGATTTTTCGTCACGGATAATTGCCTCGCAAATTCTCTTTACCGCCATAGCAACACCGTAATATGTAGCACGCTTTTTCGCAATTATTTCATAGGCACTGTTTTTAACCTTTTCTGCGATATTTTCCTGCGATTTATCGTGATTATAGTGACCTCTCATCTCACAGAAATCATCAAGCGGAATACCCGAAACATTTGCACTGCTCCATACGGCAATTTCGCTGTCACCGTGCTCACCTATAATATATGCGTGCACACTCTGACTGTCAACCGACAAATGCTCACCGAGCTGACATTTAAGTCTTGCGGTATCAAGCACCGTACCCGAACCGATAACCCTGTTCTCCTCAAAACCCGAAAGTTTAAGAGCCGTATATGTAAGAATATCAACAGGGTTTGCAACCACAAGCAATATGCCGCGGCATTTTCTTTTTGCAATTTCAGGAATAATACTCTTAAAAATTCCGACATTCTTATGTACCAGGTCAAGTCTTGTTTCACCCGGCTTTTGTCCCGCACCGGCAGTAATTACAATAATTGAAGCATCAACTATATCGTCATAGCTACCTGCATAGATTTTCATATTTCCGACAAAAGGAATACCGTGGCTTATATCCATAGCCTCGCCCTCTGCCTTATCTTTGTCTGCGTCAATCAACACGATTTCCGAAAACATTTTGCTCTGCATTAACGCAAAAGCCGATGCCGAACCTACAAATCCGCAACCTATTATTGCGATTTTTCTTAAATTAACTTTATCCATTGTTTAACCCCCTAAAATAAAGTTTCTATTACGCTAAATCAGATAACTTAGTAATCACTACTTATTTTACTTTATTATATCACATATTTTGGAAAAATCAAGCAAAATAATAATAATTCTTATTTTATATACTTTATTTTTAAATTGCTTGACAATGTATATTAATATTTTATATAATTATAATGTATTTTGCCTTTTAGGAGATTATTTATGGAAAGAGAAAATTTTAAATCCAAACTCGGATTTATACTTGTCAGCGCAGGCTGTGCAATCGGTATCGGCAATGTATGGCGATTTCCTTATGTTACAGGTCAGAACGGCGGCGGAATATTTGTACTCCTTTACCTGCTGTTCCTCGTAATTATGGGCATACCCGTGCTGACTATGGAACTTGCAATCGGCAGAGCAAGTAAAAAAAGTGCCGTACTCGCATACAAAAAACTTGAAAAACCAAAAAGCAAGTGGCACATTCACGGTTGGTTCTGCATACTCGGCTGCTATCTGCTTATGATGTACTACACACCTGTATCGGGTTGGATGCTAAGCTACTTTTTCAAATTTGCAACGGGTACATTTGAAAGCGGAATGACGGCGGAACAGGTCGGCAATGTATTTTCAAATCTGATGTCTAATCCTGTTGAGATGATAATATGGATGGCTGTTATGGCTATTGCAGGATTTTTTGTGTGCAGCAAAGGCATACAAAACGGAATTGAAAAAGTCAGCAAGGTTATGATGATTTTATTGCTTGCGCTGATTGTTATTCTTGCGATAAACAGTCTTACTTTATCGGGTGCTGCCGAGGGCATAAAGTTTTACCTTGTTCCTGATTTAGAAAAAGTGCAGTCAATCGGAATCGGACATATAATTACATCAGCAATGAGCCAGGCATTCTTTACACTAAGCCTTGGCATTGCTTCTATGGAAATTTTAGGCAGTTATATGACAAGAGAAAAAACTTTGCCGAGCGAATCAATTAAAATTTGCATACTTGATACTTTTGTCGCTATCACCGCAGGACTTATCATCTTCCCTGCCTGTTTTTCATACGGAGTTGAGCCGAATCAAGGTCCTGCTCTTATATTTGTTACACTGCCGAATGTATTTGTAAATATGGCGGGCGGCAGAATTTGGGGCACGCTGTTCTTTATGTTTATGACCTTTGCGTGTTTCTCAACCGTAATTGCGGTGTTTGAAAATCTGATTTCGTTCTGTATTGATATGTTCAATATGAGCCGCACAAAATCCGTAATTATAAATGCAATAATTATGCTTATAGGCTGTCTGCCTTGCATTTTTGGATTTAATCTTTTAAGCGGATTCAATATTTTAGGCAAAGGCGTACTTGATATTGAGGACTTTGCTGTAAGCAATATTCTTCTTCCTGTAGGTGCATTCTTGTATTCGCTCTTCTGTTCAACAAAATTTGGTTGGGGATTTGACGGCTATTTGAATGAGTGTAATCAGGGCGAGGGTATCAAATTTCCAAGATTTTTTAAACCGTATATAAAATATGTATTACCTGTTCTTGTATTGATTGTATTTATTTCAGGATTTATTCCGCAGGGATAAATTTAAAGCTCATCGGTTTTAGATTATTTGCAAAACCAATGAGCTTTTCGTTTTATTTTTTTAATTCAAAAATATTAATAATTTATGGTTTAGCGTATTTGAGGCTAAATAATTAAAACAAACACTCCGCCTTGGCAATCCAAAGCGGAGTGTTTCACTGCTTTTTCAGCAGAATTTATCTTCTGTTGTTGTTTCTTCTCTCATTAAAAGGTCTGCGTGGGCGTGGCTTTCTCTCTGTATCTACATCGTTTTCAGGAGTAAGACCGTCAACATCTATGAGAACCTGACGACGGGAAAGGTTAAGTCTGCCCTTATCGTCGATTTCCATTACCTTAACACGGATAACATCGCCTACATTTACTACATCGGTTACCTTGTCTACACGCTTTACATCAAGCTGTGAAATGTGTACAAGACCCTCTTTGCCCGGAGCAATCTCTACAAATGCACCGAAGTCCATAAGTCTTGTTACCTTACCGAGGTACATAGCACCAGGCTCCGGATCAATAGCGATAGTCTTGATAATCTCAATAGCTCTGTTGCATTTGTCAGCATCAATACCCGATACGAATACCTTACCGTAATCGCCGTCTTCTTCAATGTCAACTTTAACTTCACATTCAGCCTGAATTTCCTTGATAACCTTACCGCTCTTACCGATAACCTCGCTGATTTTCTCGGCAGGAATTGTAGTTGTGTACATCTTAGGAGCATACGGAGAAAGTTCTTTTCTCGGCTCTGCAATAGCCTTGAGCATAACCTCATCGAGAATATAGTTACGAGCCTTATGTGTCTTTGCAAGTGCCTCTTTAATCATTTCAGGTGTAAGACCGCTGATTTTAAGGTCCATCTGAATAGCTGTAATGCCGTCTTTTGTACCTGCTACCTTAAAGTCCATATCGCCAAAGAAGTCCTCAAGACCCTGAATGTCAACCATTGTCATCCAACGCTCGCCCTCTGTAATAAGACCGCAAGAAATACCTGCAACAGGGGCTTTAATCGGAACACCGGCATCCATAAGTGCAAGTGTAGAACCGCAGATTGAACCCTGTGAGGTTGAGCCGTTTGAAGAAAGAACCTCTGATACAAGTCTTAATGCATATGGGAACTCCTCAACAGGCGGAATTACAGGAACGAGAGCACGCTCTGCAAGTGCGCCGTGACCGATTTCTCTTCTTCCCGGACCTCTGCTTGGCTTTGTTTCGCCTACTGAATAGCTCGGGAAGTTATAGTGGTGAATGTAACGTTTCTCTGTTTCGCCGTCAATACCGTCAAGCAACTGCTTGTCAGATACAGGGCCGAGAGTAGCGATTGTAAGAACCTGTGTCTGTCCTCTTGTAAATAAACCCGAACCGTGAACTCTCGGAAGTACAGAAACTTCTGCTGCGAGCGGACGAATATCATCCATACCTCTGCCGTCAACACGCTTCTGCTCGTCAAGCAGCCAACGACGAACGATGAACTTCTGTGTCTTGTAAAGGCACTCGTCAATAAGCGCTTCACTGTCAGGATAAATCTCATCAAATTTTGCGTGAACAGCCTCGTAAATAGGCTTTAATCTCTCGTCACGAACTGTCTTGTCATCGGTATCAAGAGCAACCTTTACATCTTCCTCTGCAAATGCCTTGATAGCCTCAAACATATCGTGGTCAGGCTCAAGACTTGCAAACTCAAACTTAGGCTTGCCGATTTCAGCCTTGATGCCCTCAATAAACTTAATAATCTTCTGGTTAGCCTCGTGACCTGCCATAATGGCATTGTACATCTCATCATCTGTAACGCAGTCTGCACCTGCCTCAATCATAGCAATTCTTGTGCTTGTTGACGCAACAGTAGTAGCCATCTTAGAAACCGCTCTCTGTGCCTCTGTCGGGTTGATGATGTACTCGCCGTCAATCATACCTACAGAACAGCCTGAAATAGGGCCGTTCCACGGAACATCAGAAATTGAAATAGCGATTGACGCACCTATCATAGCTGTAATTTCAGGTGAGCAGTCCAAGTCAACGCTCATTACGGTACAAACGATAGAAACATCGTTTCTCATGCTCTTGTCAAAAAGCGGACGAATCGGACGGTCAATTACACGGCTTGTAAGGATAGCCTTTTCTGACGGTCTGCCCTCCCTCTTGAGATAGGCACCCGGAATCTTACCTACGGCATACATCTTCTCTTCATAGTCAACTGAAAGCGGGAAAAAGTCAACGCCCTCTCTCGGCTTTGGAGATGCGGTAACAGCAACATGAACTGTTGTATCACCGTAATGTACAAGACAAGCACCGTTGGCAAGCTGTGTCATTTTACCTGTTTCAACCTTTAAAGGTCTGCCGGCAAATTCTGTTTCAAACACTCTGTATTTGTCGAATGTCATTAATCTGTTCATTGTAAAAATCCTTTCTGAAATCATACGATTTCTGTAATAAGCATCTTGCGGATTTTCACGCTGTTTTAGCAATAAAACCGATAAAAACAATAAAATTTTACAGATTTTTTACCCGTTTTACCGCTAAAATACAGCTGAGAAAATTTACGCAAAAACGGAATTTAGGGCAAGCTTGCGCTTGCCCTGATTTGCAAAATTACTTACGGATACCAAGTCTTGCAATGATAGAACGGTATCTCTCAATGTCTACCTTAATGAGGTAGTTGAGAAGGCTTCTTCTCTGACCAACCATCTTAAGAAGACCTCTTCTGCTGTGATGGTCTTTCTTATGAACCTTGAGGTGCTCTGTAAGGTCATTAATTCTCTTTGTAAGGAGAGCAATCTGTACCTCAGGAGAACCTGTGTCGCCTTCGTGAGTAGCGTACTCGGCCATGATAGCCTGCTTTTCTTCTTTTAACATTTGCGTTTCCACCTTTGTAAAAATTTTAGCCAACCGTCCCAGAGTAAGGCTGTGAAAATCCGAATTATCGGCTTAACCCTTGTTCCGAGGCAGCGGTCAACAAGTTGATTATAACACAAAGGATAATAAATGTAAAGGATTTTTACAAATTTTTATGTTCATTTTATGCGTGATTTTATTACATTTATTAATCCAAAATTAACCCCATGCTATCCGAAATCACTTATTAGCAATTTCCAATTTTTCTTTAATCTTATTAAGTGTATCCGCTTTATTTTCGTCGGACATTGCTCTGTAAGCAATCAAAAGCTTTTTTTCGTCATTTGAAAGATTATACAGTTTCAAAGTATCGTCAGGATCCTGAACTATCGGTAAGAAAGAACTTCCGTTACCAAGCAAAGTGTTATAATCCGTGCCGAAAATAGAAACAATTTTTCTTAAAACTTCATGGCTCGGCTCGGACACACCTGTTTCATACTTTGTATAGGTTGTTCTGTTAATATTCAAAATATCGGCAACCTGCTGCTGTGTAAGTCTGCAAAGTTCACGATGTTGTTTTAGTCTTAATGCAAAAGAACTGTTTTTTCCTTCGTATTTAGCCAATTCTACACACCCTTTGTATATAAATGCTTGATATATATTTTAACTATTACAACAATTATAATACAAAGTTTATAATAATTCCACAAAAGTGAATATAAATCACTGTAAATTATTACCATATTGTTCCCAAAATAAGTCTTGAAATTTTCAAATATTCGTTGTATAATAGATATTGTCAGTCACGATTTGCTGGTGTGGCACAGTTGGTAGCGCAACTGATTCGTAATCAGTAGGTCGACGGTTCAAGTCCGTTCACCAGCTCCAAAGCAAAAACCGCATAGCCAAGCCGTTTTTAAGGCTTGTATGCGGTTTTTCTTTTTGCCTGTTTCCCGTAAAACATTGCTTTTAACTGTATTATAATATGAAAATACAGTAAAAACCCCTCACCTACTCCTATTAACTAAGCAAGTCACTGATTTTATATGCTTATATTTTTTATGTTTTTAATACAAGGCGGATTTTAAATCAAATGCAAAATAACCTTTTACATCTAAATAATACTAAATTATGCCGTAAAATTAAGGTGTAGTAATACATACCCATAACAATTTTTGTTAAAACGGTTATTTATCACAAGTTTTGGTAAATTATGGTTTAGGAAACTGTTTTATCAAGCAATTGTAAAAGTTTGGTCGACCTTTTCAAAGG
>NZ_JBBNJY010000027.1:0-28125 GCF_040093295.1 Ruminococcoides bili | reverse complement strand
TCTACAACAATTTTATATTATCATTTTGGAGGAATTTTTTATGACATCAATATTGTGTAAACTAAGAATAGGTGTCATGCTAAACCATAATTTAAAATAATAGACTTATAATAAAAGCAGTTGTAATCTTATTTGGATTGCAACTGCTTTTCTGTTATTTAAATTATAAAAAATGAAAAATAGCCGTAAAGAAGTGAGATTGCCATACCTGCTATGACATCGCTTATAAAATGCACCCCGGCAAGGACTCTTGAAATCATAATCAAAGTGCTGATTATAAGATAAGCAATTCCGAGCGGAATACTTACATACATAAATGCCATTGCAATTATAAAGGCACAGGCGGTGTGACGGCTCGGCATACTTTCGCCTTTCTTGTTTTTACCGAATACAGATGTAGTAGCAAATTTTTCGTACGGTCGAGGTCTGTTAAATATTTTTCTGAAAAAAGTAACTATTGCAAATACTGTAAGCGGTGACAGTGTAATTCTTGCAAAAATTTTAATATCGGAAAAAAACATAAAAACAATAAGAATGCCATACGATACAAACATTATAAGAGGGAGAAAGTTATAGCATAATTTTAATACGGTATTGCAAGGCTTATTTCTTTTAAAGAAACCGACAATGCTTTTATATGTTTCCGTACTTATAACAATCACCCCGTTTGAACATTCTTACGCTATTTTAACACAAGATTTAAACTATTTCAACATTATATTTTTCAAACCAATAATCAAGTTCAATAATATACGCAAGTATTTGCGGTGCTTGCATAAGCTGACCGTACCAAGGTGTTGTTATACTGTCGGGATTTTCGATTATATTCATTATACCTTCTTTGCTTAGCATTTCGGTAAGTGAATTTTTCTTTTGCAGAATATTTATAACTCGCTCTTTACAGATGTCAAAATATATCGGGTTGTGGGTTTTAGGGTAAGGACTTTTCTTTCGCCAACAAATTTCTTCGGGCAAAATATTCTCAAAGGCTTTTCGCACAATTCCTTTTTCACGGTTATTATATGCTTTGATTTTCCAAGGCATATTGTATGCATATTCCGCAAGTCTGTAGTCGCAGAACGGTACACGCACCTCAAGTCCGTTATACATTGAACAGCGGTCTTTTCGTTCAAGCAAACATTGCATAAACCAGTAAAAATTAAGATAAAACATCTCTCTCATTCGTGCGTCTGTTTTTGAATCTGTTTTCAGTTTTGGGGCAAGGTTAATTGTATCAAGATATTTTTGCCGCACATATTCTGAACCCTTTGGCAAAACTCCGTCTTTTAATATTGAGGAGCGGACATCCTGACTTTTTGACCATGGAAAATTATCTTCAAATAAAATTTCTTTGTTGTGGTACCATGGATAACCGCCGAAAAGTTCATCCGCACATTCACCCGACAACGCAACGGTATAATCTTTTTTGATTTCGCCGCAGAACAAAAGTAACGAGGAGTCAACATCTACATAACCGGGCAAATCTCTTGCTATTACACTGTCATAAAGTGCGTCGGCAACTGCCTTGTTATCAAGTATAATTTCCCTGTGCCGACTGTCAGCATTGCGTGACATAAGTGAAATATATTCAAAATCGGCATTTGGCTGAAACAGACTTTTCTTAAAATATTTTTCATTGTCACGATATTCAACCGAATAAGTGTTGATTTTGCCGAGCTTATTTTCCTTATAATATTGCGAGGCGGTTTTTACAATTATGCTGCTGTCAAGTCCGCCCGACAGGAAAAAGCAGAGCGGCATATCGCTGACAAGCTGACGGTTTATAGCGTCGGTAAGCAAAAAGCGTGTTTTTTCAACAGTTTCTTCAACGCTGTCCGTGTGTTCTTTCGCCTGAATTGTAAAGTAACTTTTTTTAGTCAGTTTTTGATTTTTATAAAGTGCCGATTCACCCGGTTTTAATTCTTTAATTCCCTTAAAAACGCCGCATGACGGAGTACGGGCAGGACCTAAGAAGAAAATTTCATATAGACCTGTTTCGTCAATCTGCGGTTTTACAATCTTACTTGCAAGCAGAGCCTTTATTTCTGACGCAAACAAAATTCCGCCGTCGTATTCATAATAAAACAACGGTTTTACTCCGATTTTATCTCGGCAAAGAAAAATACTGTTTTCGCTTACATCATATATCGCAAAAGCAAAAATGCCGTTGAGCATATCGGCGCATTTCTCTTTGTATTTCATATATGATTTAAGCACAACTTCGGTATCGCTGTGCCCTCTGAAATGATAGCCGCTTGCTTTTAAATCTTCTCTTAATTCATCGGTGTTGTAAAGCTCTCCGTTATAGACGATTATATATGTTTTTCCTCTGTGTCGTGCCGCCATAGGCTGTTTGCCGTTTTCTTTGTCAATAACAATAAGCCGTCTGTGCAGCAAAGCACAACCTTTATTAATGTAAAGCCCGTTTTCGTCAGGACCTCTCTTGCTAAGAGTTTGTGACATTTTATATAGAACAGGAATCTGTTTACTCATATCAATTTCGTTGTCAAACCAACCTGCAATACCACACATAAGTAACCTCCGTTAATTGTTTCTGTAATTTTTAAGTAAAAATAAAAAGCAAATCATCAGCGCCGTAAGTACAATTCCCGAAAATGCCGTGCCTCCGTAAACGGAACTGCCTGAAACCGTACCTACGGAAAATACGCTTTTGGTATCGTAAAATATCAGCATACCGATATAGGTGAAAAGTGCGGTTATTATTCCTTGAATAATTCTGTAACAGAAAAATATCAATTTATTAATCTTAAGATTGCCAAGCACTGAAAAAATTTGAAAGTGTACGCATATTCCGCCAAATCCCGCCACAAACGCAACTGCCCATACAGGTAATTCGGAAGAAGCCGTTTTTACACCCGTGCACACTTCAAATATTGACAGCACGGCGGTTTTTACAAATCCGTCATCAAGCACTGTCGAAAGAATACCTGCGACGGCGGAAAAAGCTATAACAAACGAGCATATTGAAAACATACCTTTTGATGCATCGTACACCGCTTCCACAAGAGATTTTGTAAGGCTTAGCCTGATTTTATTGCTTTCTTTGGCAGTTACGAAAATTTTCCCTCTGTTTATTATTCTATTCGCAATGCCTGTAATGAGTACCGACAAAATTTGTGAGCAGAGCATTATTATGCCGATTTTTTTATCGTTGTAAATTGACATTCCTATAAAGCTTACTAAAAAACCCGGACCCGCACACACCATAAACATACTTGCTCTTTTACATTCTTCTGTTCCCGCATTTCCGTTTTTGTAAAGTTCGTTACAGCTTTTTGCACCGATAGGATAACCTCCCGTAACCGAAAGCAGTAATATGGGTGCAAAGCATGGACTTAGTCCGAATACCGATTTCATAATTTTGCCGAAAGGTTTGCCTAAAAAATCGGAAATACCGCTTTTTACCGTAAACGATGACACTGCCATAAACGGAAACAGAGAGGGGATAAGCACATTTATGCACATTTCAACTCCCGAAAACGCTCCGTCTGCACATTCTTTTGAAAAAATTAAAAGCATTATGCATACAATAACTATTGCAAGCGAAAGCAGTGCGGCTGTAAATTTGTGAAAATTTGCCTTAATAAACATAGCAATCACCATTAATATATATGTAACACTCTGCATAAAAATAATAATAAAGCTATGAAACGGGAGAGATATATTTTGCAGAGAAAAAACGATAAGCCGAAAAACGAATCGGCAAGTTCGCTTACGCTTGATTTAAATTCAGGTTTGCCGACACTTGATATGCTTGGCAACAGGCGAATAACAATCGAGGGTTCGACAGGTGTGTTGAGGTATGAAAGCGAAAATATAAAGATTAACACAAACAAAATGGTTGTTTCCGTATGCGGCAGAGGACTTACGGTAAAGTGCATTTCTGCAGTTGATGTTGTAATTGAGGGATTTATAACGGGAATTGATTTTATTACATAAAGCGGGGCGTTAATATGCTGTTAAAGCTTATAAGATGGAGCAAGGGCTATGTCGATTTTTCTGCAAGCGGAAAATTTCCCGAACGATTTATTAATCTTACCACCCGTAACGGAATTAATGTATGGAATTTAAAGCCCACAGAAAAAGGCTTGACCGCTACAATGCAGGTATATGATTACAAAAATATACGCAGTATAGCTTATAAATCAAAACTGAAAATGCGTGTTACAGGCAGACACGGACTTCCTTTTTATGTACAACGCTATAGGCAGAGAGTGGGACTTTTGATTGGAGCAATAATCGGAATTGTTTTGATTGCGGTCTTGTCAAAATTTATATGGTATATTGACGCACCGCCTACAAAGAGTTTGAGTACCTCACAAATTCTTTCCGCTCTTGAGGAGGATAATGTAAAAGTAGGTTCGTATATAAATTCTATAGATACCGAAAATACCGAGCGCAGACTGATTTTGAAAAACGAGCAGATTGGCTGGATAAGTCTTAATATTACGGGCAGTACGATGAGTGTTAATATTGAAGAAAAAGCTCCGAAACCCGATACTCCGGACTTTAAAACTCCTTGTAACATAAAAGCAAATAATGACGGAGTAATAACAAGTATAAAGACATCAAGAGGGGAAACAAAGGTAATGAAAGGCAGCGGAGTTGTAAAAGGAGATCTGCTTGTAAGCGGTATAGTGGAAACAAAGCAGGAAACAATAGAATATGTGCACGCAAGTGCCGAGATAATGGCGGATGTAATATATAAAAAAGAATATACATTGCCCAGAAGCTATGATTATTATTCGATAACCGATAACCGAACCGACAGATATATGTGCAGCTTTTTAAATTTTAAATTTCCCTGTTCAATAAGTTTTTTGTCTTATGATGACAGTGTGTTCGTAAAAAATAAAGAGAAATTGTGTTTTAACAATACAAATATACCGATAGAGTTTACGACGCAGAGTGAAATTGAAGTTAGTAAAAGCAGTGTAAATATGGATAAAGCTGTTCTTGATAAAAAATTACTTGCACAGTCAATGCTTTATGAAGTGTTTGAAAAGCAAGATAGTACGCTTGTAAGCAGGAAAATCAATATAAAAAAGAGAAATAATAATTTTGATGCTGAAATCAGCTATATTTTTAACGAAAATATAGCACAAACATCAGAATTAAGTGTGACAGATTAAAATATATGTGGTATAATTAAACTTATCAGATTATTATAGGGTGATATTATGCGGATTTTATGTATAGGTGATGTCGTAGGCAGTATAGGCTGTCGCTTTTTGCGTGATAAGTTGCCGACTTTGAAGAAAGTAAAAGGAATAGACTTTGTGCTTTGCAACGGAGAAAACTCGGCAGACGGCAACGGAATTACACCGTCATCTGCAAATTATCTTCTCGACAGCGGTGTAAATGTTATTACTCTCGGCAACCATTCTTTCAGGCGTAAAGAGGCTTATGACTTTATTGACGAAAATCCGTTTATAGTTCGTCCCGCAAATTTTCCTGACGGAACTACTCCGGGTATGGGAATTGTAAATGTTGATACAGGCAGAAAGATAATTACCGTAATCAATATTATGGGCAATACCTTTATGGACAACAACCTTGATTGTGCGTTTGATTGTGCCGAAAATATGCTTAAGAAAGCGGAGAGCAATATTATTATAGTTGACTTTCATGCTGAGGCTACGGGCGAAAAAAGAGCTATGGGATATTTCCTTGACGGTAAGGTATCTGCAATGTTTGGTACACATACTCATGTGCAGACTTCTGACGCACAGGTTTTGCCTAACGGCAGCGGATATATAACCGATGTAGGTATGACAGGAACAATTCATTCGGTTTTGGGTGTAAAAAGCGAAATAATTATCAATAAATTCAAAACCAAGCTGCCTGCAAGATTTGACCTTGCGGACGGTGAATGTAAAATGGAATGTGTGCTTTTCGATATTGATGACAAAACAGGCAAAACATTGACCGCAGAGTCATTCAGAATTGAATAAGGTAACCAAAATTTTAAATTTGCTATATTTTTGCGAATTTTACTTGCAAAATTTCGTTCTAAAATATATAATAACTATGTCTATGAATTTAATTGTATGATAAAGGATGTGTTCGCAATGTTTAACGGCGAAATCTTAAAGAATGCGATAATTTCTGGTGCAAACAATATAAGCTCACAGAAAAATCAGATTAATGATCTTAATATTTTCCCTGTTCCCGACGGTGATACAGGTACAAATATGTCTATGACTATAATGGCTGCCGCAAAAGCTCTTGCCGATTATGACGGTGACGATGCGGGCGAGGTAGCACAGATTACAGCTTCCGCTATGTTAAGAGGAGCAAGAGGTAACTCGGGTGTTATTACATCTCTTATTTTCCGTGGCTTTGCACAGGGACTTAAGGGTATGAAAGAAGTAAACGGCAAAAGCCTTGCCGCAGCTCTCGGTATCGGTGTTGACGCAGCGTATAAGGCTGTAATGAAACCTACAGAGGGCACAATCCTTACAGTAGCCCGTATGGCTTATGAAGAAGGTGTTGAGGCTTCAAGAATAAACTCCGACAGCCTTTATGTATGGCAGTGCATTTGCAATAAGGCAAACGAGGCACTTGCAATTACTCCGGAACTCTTACCTGTTCTTAAAAAGGCAGGAGTTGTTGACGCAGGCGGTAAGGGTCTTTGTGTAATCTTTGAGGGTATGCTTTCCTACCTTAAGGACGGTGTAATGATTGAGTACACCGAGGCAAAAAAAGAGGCTACTGTTGATAATTTTGAAAGTGCGGCTGCTGAATTTGACGATGATATTCAGTTCACTTACTGCACAGAGTTTATTATAGGCAGAAATATTGAGGACGCTCCCGACCCGGACGAGCTTAGATCTTATCTTCAGACTATCGGCGACTGCGTTGTAGTAGTTAATGACGAAGAGATTATTAAAGTTCATGTTCATACCGAACAGCCAGGTAAGGCTCTTACAAAAGCTCTTTTGTTCGGTCAGCTTTTGACAGTAAAAGTTGAAAATATGAAAGAACAGCACAAAAATGCCAAGGCTGCCGCTAAACCTAAGAAAGAAACTTTTGAGCCGGCAGAACCTGTTGAAGACTTTGGCTTTGTTGCGGTTGCGGCAGGCGAGGGACTTAAAAACCTCTTCAAGGATTTAGGTTGTGCCAATGTTGTTTCTGGCGGTCAGAGTATGAACCCGAGCACAGACGATATTTACGCAGCGGTAATGGCTACACCGGCTAAAAATGTATTGGTGTTCCCGAATAATAAAAATATCATTCTTGCTGCCGAGCAGACTATACCTATGGTTAAGGACAGAAATGTTGTTATTGTTCCTACAAGAACAATTCCGCAGGGTATGACAGCACTTCTTAACTTTGATTCGGAGATTTCCCCCGAAAGCAACGCTCAGCTTATGATGGACGCCGCAACAGGTGTAGGCACAGGTCTTGTTACATTTGCAGCAAGAAACAGTGAGTTTGGCGGTAAGAAGATTAAAGAGGGCGATATAATTGCTCTTGAAAACGGTAAGCTTACCATTACAGAGAAAAATCCTGTAAAGGCAGTTGTAAAGCTTGCCAAGAATATGGTAACCCGTGATACTTCGTTTATCACACTTATTTACGGTAATGACATCAGCGAAGAAGATGCAAAGACAGCATTCAACGAGCTTTCGGATAAGTTCGGTTCACGCACAGATGTTACTCTCGTAAAGGGTGATCAGCCGGTTTATTACTTTATCCTCAGTGTAGAATAATTTTGTAAGCATTGTCTTGCTTGCCCTGTGGCTGAGTATAAAAGTAGAAAGTTATTTGATTAAAAGGGGCGTGCATTCACGCCCTTTTGTTTTTCGGTGGAATTATGGCTTCTCTGTATAAAATTTCAATTGATAAATTAAACGGAATAGGCAAAAAAAGAGCCGAGCTTTTTAATAAGCTGGGCATTTACAGCATAGGAGATTTGCTTAGTTTTTATCCGAAAGGATACGAGGATTGGAGTTCAACCGTTAAAATCGAAAGTCTGCAAGACGGTATGAATGTATGTATCAAAGCGGTGCTCGGAGCACAGATAAAAGACGGAGTCTTGCCCGGAGGACGAATTATATCCAAAGGTATGGTGTATGATGACACGGGTACACTGCAGCTTGTCTTTTTTAATAACCGATACATAAGCGCTATGATTCACGCAGGTGAAGAATATTATTTTTACGGCAGAGTTACAGGCGGAATAGGCGGTTGGCAAATGATTTCTCCAACTTTTTCACCTGTCGGCGAGGGCTCAAAAATTCACCCGATATATAAGCAGACAGCAGGTCTTAATTCAAAGATAATTGCAAATGTGGTAAAGCAGGCTCTGTCGTATTTGCCTGAAAAGGTAAACGACCCGTTGCCCGAAAGCGTACGAAGCACATTTGCTCTGTGTGATTTGAAATATGCAATACAGAATATACATTTCCCAAATAATTCAGAGTCGCTTGCGTCGGCAAGAAAAAGGCTTGTTACAGAGGAACTCCTTGTGCTTAATCTCGGTATGCGTTCACTCAAAGAACACAGTCGAGGTGAAAGCGGAGTTGATATTACTAAAAGTTATTTTGATGAATTTAAAGAACTTTTACCTTTTACAATGACGAATGCACAAAGTCGGGTTGTAGGCGAATGTATATCTGACCTGACAAAAGGTACAAAACCGATGAACAGACTTGTTCAGGGTGATGTAGGTTCCGGAAAAACGGCTGTTGCAGCCGCCGTTTGTCATACTGTAATACGCAACGGATTTCAGGCGGCTTTTATGGCTCCCACCGATATTCTTGCAAGACAGCATTATAAAACCTTTACCGAACTTTTTAAAGGTACCGATATAAAAACAGCTTTGCTTACGGGTTCAATGAAAGAGTCCGAGAAAAAAGCTGTAAGAGCGGAGCTTGAAAACGGCGACATCTCTTTTGTAGTCGGCACTCATGCACTGATAACCGAAAAAACCAATTTTTACAATCTCGGAATAGCTGTAACGGATGAACAGCACCGTTTCGGAGTATCGCAGAGGGCAAAGCTTTTATCAAAAGGCAGTAATCCGCATTTGCTTGTTATGAGCGCAACCCCTATTCCGAGAACTCTCGGACTTGTTATTTTCGGCGATCTTGACATTTCGATAATCGACGAACTTCCGCCGTCAAGAAAACCTGTTAAAACCTATGCAATAAGCACGCTTAAGCGTAAAAACTGCTATGGATTTATAAAAAATGAAATAGCACAGGGCAGGCAGGCGTACATAGTTTGCCCGCTTGTCGAAGAGGGTGAACTTGAAAATGTAGCCTCGGCGGAGGAATATGCGGCGGAGCTTATGCTGAATGATTTTTCCAATATTTCAGTCGGTATTGTTCACGGACATATGAAACCTGCCGAAAAGGACGAGGTTATGAAAAAATTTGCGGATAACGAAATTTCTTTGCTTGTTGCAACGACTGTAATTGAGGTAGGCGTAGATGTTCCGAACGCTACCGTTATGACAATAGAAAATGCGGAGAGATTCGGCCTTTCTCAACTTCACCAGCTAAGGGGAAGAGTAGGTCGAGGTAAGTATGATTCTTATTGCTTTTTAATAAGCAATAACAGAAATCCCGAAACTATGCAAAGACTGAAGGTTATGTGCAGTACGAATGACGGCTTTAAAATTGCCGACGAAGATTTAAAATTGAGAGGTCCCGGCGACTTTTTCGGAGAGCGACAGCACGGTCTGCCGCAAATGGCGATTGCCGATTTTGCAGATACCAAAAGTTTGGAGCTTTCGCAAAAAATGGCTGATTTTATTATATTTAATTATAAAAATCTTTATCATGATGATTTAAGATTGTTGAGGGCAGAGGTTGACCGACTTTTCTCTTCAAACGGTCATAATTGTCTGAATTAATATATTATTAGGAGTAATCGAGTTTATGAAAAGGAAATTTATCAGGGTATTGTCGGTGCTTTGCACGCTTGTTGTGCTTGCCTGTGTATTTGCACCAACAGCAGGAGCTGCTTCGTTTACAAACAGCGTTGCAACAAAATCGGAGTCAATCTTACTTGTAAATACGGATACAGGTCAGACTGTTTATGAAAAAGAGGCTGATACCAAGCGCTATCCGGCATCTACCACAAAGATTATGACTTACATAGTTGTTATTGAAAATGTGGACGATATTGAAAACACAAGGGTAACTATAAAAAAAGATGTTCTTGACAAGCTAAATGGTACGGGAAGTTCTGTTGCCAACCTTGAGGCTCATATCGGAAAAACAATGTCTGTTAAAGATTTACTTTACAGTATGATGGTTCCGTCCGGCAACGACGCCGCAATGACTCTTGCCGATTATGTAGGCGGCGGAAGTATTGACAAATTTGTTGATATGATGAACGATAAGGCAAAAGAGCTTGGCTTAAAGAATACACACTTTAAAAATCCCGACGGCTTGCACGATGAAGACCACTACACAACAGCAAGAGATATGTATACTATGGCTTCATATGCATTAAAACTCCCTTATTTTGAAGAAATTACAAATACAACCGAGTATTATTGTGAGGACGATGACGAACCGCTTACCACAACAAACTACCTTATCGACCAGTGGCGTGGCGGAGATTATTACTATATGTACGCAAAGGGTATAAAGACAGGTACTACAGACCAGGCGGGCAGATGTCTTGTTACATCCGCATCGGCAGACGGATATTCGTACTTGCTTGTACTTTTAAAAGCTCCTTATAAAGAGGGTGTTGAGGAAGAGTATTATACCTTTACAGATGCCGCCGACCTTTTTCGCTGGGCGCTTACAAGTCTTGAACTTAATACCGTAGCATCAACAAAAACTCCTATTTGTGAGCAAAAAGTTAAACTTTCGTGGGGTAAAGATTCTGTCCTCCTCGTTCCCGAAAAGAACTTCAGTGCTATTGTTCCATCGGACTATGAGGAAAAATGGATTACCATAGAAACCAATGTTCCGGACGAAGTTGACGCACCGCTTGATACAAATACGGTTGTAGGCACAGCTACTATTTATTACCAGGACGATAAAATGACTGAAAAACAGGAACTTGCTACAGTTAATCTTGTGCCGAGTGAAAAGGTGGAACTCAGCGGATTCCTTTATGTAATGAATGTAATCGGCACAATTATGAAATCTTATTGGTTCTTGGTAGCAGTCGGAGTTATTGTAATAATTCTTGTAATTTACTATATTACCTCTAAAATCAACCGCAAAAAAGCCAAAGCAGCCAAAAAGGTAAAGCATTACCGCAATCTTTAATTTTTAAACTAAGCCACCGCAAAGCTAAGCGGTGGCTTTTGTAATGCCTATAAATAAGATTTAAGCTCTCCTATGTTTTCTTCTTCGGTATCCAGCATCTTTTTGGCGAGCATCGTTATATGCGGGTCACTGCCGTCGTATTCACGCATATGTCTTGCCATTTTGTTTACGCCCATTGTGTTGCCTTTAATCATCATTTCCGCAATGTGCGAGGCTGATGAATCACGCTTTAAATCACGGTTTGCGGCATAGCTTGTCATTGCCTTTGTCATCGGACTGACATGGTGTACATCCGCACCTCGCCTTTTAAGCATTGTATTTGCACAATGGTATAACTTGCTATATTTTATAAGCTGTTCGCAAAGTACACCGTCAACTTTGTTGTCCTTTAATTGCTTGCGAACAGCAGAAATACCGTTGCAGCCCATCTCGGCATTTTGCAGAACATAATTAAGCATTTCGTTATCGTTAATCACAAAAATCACCTCTGAAAATATTATTATTCAACATTTGGAAAATATACATCTTGCAAGAGGCTTTGATTTGTGGTTTAATATAAATGGTGATATTAATGGTTAATTCAGAATTAAAAACTTTTACACTTCCATTTCCGAACGAAAGAGGAGAGCGTAAAATTTGGGTATATATTCCAAGTCATAGCGAAGATGAAAAATTACCTGTAATTTATATGACTGACGGACAAAATCTGTTTGACGAAGAAAGTACGGAATACGGAAGTTGGAATGTTATTTCTGCTGTTGAAAATGAGCAGAATAACACAGGACTTTCAGCCATTATAGTCGGAATTGACAATGGCAATATATATCGTGACAGTGAGCTTACTCCGAAATGCATAGGTGAAATTCAGCACAGAGATTATTTTAATGATATTTTCTCTCCCGAGGGCGAGGTGTTTGACAGCTTTCTTACGGATACTGTTATCCCTTATATCGAAAATAATTTTCCTGTAAAGAAAAATAAAGAAAGCGTTTCGGTATGCGGAAGTTCATCGGGTGGTTTGCAGGCTTTCTTTGAGGGAATGGAGCACAGCGACAAGTTTGGATTTGTAGGAGCATTGTCGCCTGCATTTGCAGTTTATACGGAAGACGATTGGAGAGCATATTTGCTTTCAAAAGTGAACGGTAATATGCCGTATATTTATATGTATTGCGGAAATGCAGATCCACTTGAAGAAATCTTGATGCAGAGCACGGAAATGATGTACGACATTTTACCGGAGGTCGGTTATCCGTACGATATGTTCAACGAAGTTTTGCTTTTTGAAAATGCACATAATGAAAAAGCATGGAGAGAAATTTTCCCTGATTTTCTGCACACATTTCTTGATAAAGCAAGGTAAAAAAGCTGTGAAAATCTTGAAAATTTATATTGGTAAGTTTAAATAAGCGATAAAAGCAACAAAAAACGCTCTGCCTTTAAGACAGAGCGTAAATGCCGATATGTAACTATTAAAGAATAACCTCGCCGTCAACAGTACCGCTAAGGCCTGCTGCGTTTGATTCATCGGTATCAATGTGCATTGCAGGAGCATAGCTTGGGCTTACTCTTACAACAACATCACCGAATGTTGTTGCTCTGCCTGTGCTTTCGCCAACCTTAACAGAAACAATCTGCTTATCGGTTACGCCAAATTCAGCGGCAGCTTCCGGAGTAAGGTGAATATGTCTTTTAGCAGCGATTACACCGCACTCAATTTCACACTCACCGACAGGACCGACAAGTTTGCAACCCGGTGTACCTGCAATATCGCCTGACTCACGAACAGGAGCGGCAATGCCGAGTTTTCTTGCATCTGTAAGAGCAACCTCAACCTGTGTAGCGCTTCTTTCAGGGCCAAGAATTGACATCATCATTTCACCCTTAGGGCCAACAACCTTAACCTTTTCCGCACAGGCAAACTGACCGGGCTGAGAAAGATCTTTCTTTTTAGTGAGAGTTGCGTCTGCACCGAAAAGTGTTGCGAAAACTTCCTTTGTCACATGGATGTGACGAGCAGAGGTTTCTACCATAATTTTCATATTTTTTACCACCAATCATAAATAAATACAGCCAATGGCTTTGAATATATTTTACTACTAAATTATTTAAATTTCAACACATTTACGCTAATGTATTTAATTTTCGGACATATTTTAGTTTGGATATTTTAATTTCTAAAAATAAGGAATGATAAGAAAATGTATAGAACATGGGAAGAATTATACAGCGAGTGCAAAGCGTGCCAAAAGTGTGAACTTTGCAAAACACGCACAAATGTAGTTGTGGGCGTGGGAAATCCGAATGCCGATATTATGTTTATAGGCGAAGGCCCGGGAGAGAACGAGGACTTACAAGGCGAACCTTTTGTGGGCAGAGCAGGCAAACTGCTTGACAAGATGCTTGCTGCGGTTGACCTCGACAGAAACGAGAATATTTACATTGCAAATATTGTAAAATGCAGACCGCCGCAAAATCGTGATCCTAAACCCGAGGAACAGGAAATGTGCATTGGTTGGCTACGCTCACAGGTAAAACTTATTAACCCTAAAATAATAGTTTGTCTTGGAAGAATTGCAGCGGCAAAACTTATTAAGCCTGACATAAAGATTACCAAAGAACACGGAATGTGGTTTAAAAAAGGTAATTTTGAAATGATGGCTATGCTGCATCCTGCCGCTGTTTTAAGAGATCCACGCAAAAAGCCCGAGGCTTTTGACGATTTTTTAAAATTGCGTGACAGACTTGAAGAATTAAATAAAGGAGAAGTTTAAAATGAATGAAACAGTAAACCTGATGATTACAAGAAGAAGCGTAAGAAAATTTAAATCGGATATGATTCCAAAAGAAATTATAGATGAAATCATTACAGCCGGTACATATGCGGCATCAGGCAGAAACAGTCAGTCACCTATCATTATTGCCGTTACTAATAAAGAATTAAGAGATAAAATTTCAAAAATTAATGCGGAGATTATGGGTAAACCCGACGGTTTTGACCCGTTCTACAATGCGCCCGTAATGCTCATAGTTCTTGCGGATAAAAGTGTACCTACTTATCTTTATGACGGTTCGCTTGTAATGGGCAATCTTATGCTTGCCGCTCACGAACTCGGTATAGGCAGTTGTTGGATTCACCGTGCCAAAGAATTTTTTGAAAGGGAAGAGGGAAAAAATTTGCTCAAATCGCTTGGCATAGAGGGCGATTATGAGGGTATCGGCAACTGTGCGCTCGGTTATGTTGACGGTAATTATCCCACAGAGCATCCACGCAAAGAAAACAGAGTTTTTTATGTAGATTAAGAGGTAAGTTCTATGATTATTCTTGCATCGGCATCTCCCCGCAGACAGGAGCTTTTAAAGCTGATTACAAAGGATTTTGCGGTAATGCCGTCTGACATTGACGAGAGTGTGCCAAGCAATATTGAAACCGAAAAAAGTCCCGAATACCTTGCTGTGAAAAAGGCAAAGCATATATATGAAAACGGACATAAAAATGATGTTGTAATCGGTTGTGATACAGGAGTTTTTATTGACGGTAAAATGCTTGGCAAGCCTAAAAACAAAGAGGATGCAAAGCAAATGCTGACTGAACTTTCGGGCAGAAAGCACAAGGTAATTACAGGCTGTTGTATTTGCGGCAACAGTAAAGTAAACAGCTTTTCACAAGTTACGGAGGTTGAGTTTTACGAACTTACCGAAAAAGAAATCGAAAGCTATATTGCCACAGGAGAGCCGATGGACAAGGCAGGCTCATACGGAATACAGGGCAAAGGCTCATTGCTTGTGAAAGGCATTGTCGGCGATTATTTTAATGTGGTAGGTTTGCCTGTTGCAAGGCTCAATAAAGAATTAAAAAGAATTAAACGGATAGGATAAAATGAATATTGAATTTAAAAGAGTAACAAAAAAACTTCCTGAATATAAGCAAATCAAACAGTTGTATTTTTCGGCTTTTCCGTCTGAAGAAAGAGCACCGTTTTATTTGATGATAAAACGAACCAAAAGAGAAAATGTCGATTTTCTTGCAATTTATTGTGAGAAAAAATGGGTCGGAATGATTTATATAATTAATTATCTTGACCTTTCGTATGTTTTTTACTTTGCTCTTGATGACAGTCAAAGAGGGCAAGGAATAGGCTCTGCCGTGCTCCGAGAGATTCGTAAGCTTTACAGTGGCAGAAGATTTTTTCTTGCACTTGAACAGCTTGACAAAAATGCGGAAAATTATGCTCAACGCCTTAGCAGAAGCAGATTTTATCTGAAAAACGGACTTAAAAAGCTAAGTATTTCTATCAAAGAGGGAAATGTGCTTTATGACGCTATGGGATTCGGCGGAGAAGTAAAGCCTGAAGAATACAGAGAAATGATGAAAAATTATACAGGCTTTTTCTTCTCAAAGCTGTATAAGATAGAAATGTATGAAAACTGATATAAATTATGGTTTAGTGCACAGTTTAGCCAAGCAATCAGTTAAACCATAAATTACTCCAACTTTTGATAAAGATTTCTTACAAAAAGCAAAAAAGCTATCACAAATTAATGTGATAGCTTTTTCAGCGTTAATATTCAGTTGTTGGCAAGTGCTCTTTCGAGCCAGATGTCAGCAATATCCATTGCAACAAAAAGTCCGTGCTTTTCGCTTGATTTTACAAGCTGCTTTCTTGGTGAAAGGTCAGGGTCAGTGGCAAGTAACTGAACAGTAACTTTATCCGCAACCTGAAGTCCGTTTACCTCGTTTTTGCTTTTTACCTGAAGTCTGATAACATATGGTTCAGACATATTGCCGTAATAAATCTCATCGCCACACCTTACGAGCGGTCTGCCCTTATAGGTGGAAAATTCCTGAGCTGTTTTTTTAGCTTCTGCCACGAAGCATCAGTCCTTTCTAAACATTAAGGTAAGATTTTACGAGTGCTTCAAGTAAGTCGTCACGGTCAATTTTACTGATAATGTTGCGTGCGTTGTTGTAAGTTGTTATATATGTGGGATCCTCACTAAGAATATAGCCTACTATTTGGTTTATTGGGTTATAGCCCTTTTGTCTGAGAGCGTCATAAACGATGGTAAGACTTCTTTTAATAGCATCGTCCCTTTCCTCACCAAGTGAGAAAATCATAGTCTTATCCAACATACCGAAACACCTCCTGTAAATTATTCTTTTTATATTATATACTAAATCAGTTAATTTTTCAAGCCCGTTTTCGTGAATTTTATGTGAATTGTTTAAATTTGCTATTTTATTGGTTTTTATAAATCAAAAAGCCTCCCAATTCAGGAAGGCTGTAGATTGTGCCACAAATATGTAGCACATAATCAGACATTAAGTCCGAAAGAAATAGAAATTGCGTCATTTATTTCGCTCATATAGTTTTGGTCAACCGAGCCCATTTTTTCTTTGAGTCGTTTTTTATCTATGGTGCGGACTTGTTCAAGCAAAACAACGCTGTCTTTGGCAAGTCCCGAAGAATCTGCATTGAGCGGAATGTGTGTGGGCAGATTTGCCTTTGACTGCTGACTTGTGATGGCCGCCGCTATAACGGTAGGACTGAATCGGTTTCCCACATCGTTCTGAACTATAAGTACGGGTCTTATTCCGCCTTGTTCAGAGCCTATCACCGGACTTAAATCTGCATAAAAAATATCCCCTCGTTTGATATTCAAGACTTTCACGCTCCAAATAATTAGATTACTGATATTTTTCCCTTTCCAAAAGTTTTTATACAGCTACTATATAATATTTTTGGGCGTAAAAATTGTGAAGGCTTTTAGTTTTCATTTTATTAACCAAGCTCGTATTGATTGCTGAAATCAATACGAAAATTTTTAGAATTTATTTGCGCAGATAATATATATCCGTTTTTATCTACGGAATATGTGCATTTGCCCTTTGAAGTTTCCAGTATATATGTATCGGATTCATTATTTTTTTGATAAAGAATTTCTCTCCCGTCACAAATCTCTGTTGCAACACAATGTATAAGTTGCAAAAGATTGTCATTTGGCAAATATGCCTCGTCTGCAGTACTTGTTAAGTCATCTATTTCAATGGATATTTCACCTCCGTCGTTGCCGATTTTTAACCCGTCAACAGTTTGCGGTTTGTTAAAAACAAGTTCGGTTTGACCGTCATTTGCCGTTATACTTCCTCCTGCCGAAAAATCTCCTTTGCTTGCCGTAAAATCGGCATTAAAATTTGTAATTATACTTTTTTTAACTTCATTACTTTGGCAAGCAGAAAAAATTATTGCCATTAAGAAGAATAATACAAAAAGCCTTAGTTTTTTCATATTACGCCACACTCCTGTCTTTGCTTAATTATATGTAAAAAACAAGGCAAAAATTATTTATACAAAAATTAAATGGCAACATAAATAACTTTAATTATCTATGCTGCCAATCTTCAATTTGCTTTTGAATTGTCAATTAAAACAATCCATTTACCGTTTCTTTTTCCGCTTTCACGCTTTATAAAGCCTTTTTCCTGTAAAAGTACGGTTTTCCTTTTTATAGAGCGTTCTGATTTTCCTACCTTAACGGCTAAATCTTTTTGAGTGATTTGCGGATTTTCTTTTAACGCTTTTATGATTACTAAATCTTCAAGAGATAATTCCAAAGTGCCATTTTCTTTTCCAAAAGTGTCATTTTGGCACTTTGAAAATTTTTATTATAGTCGATGTGTAAATACCTGTTTTTTAAATCATGGTTTGCGTTTAATAAGAGATTATATTTTGATTCTAAATCAATATATGCGATTTGTGTAAAGGCACGCAGTTGCAAGTCATTATACATTTCATTTCACCTCTGTTATATACTCAAATTCATGTAAACTCGGTGTACTTTCTCCTTTGCTTACACACAAAGTAAAAGTTTTATAAGGATTATAACGCTTTATTAATGTATCTCCGTAAGAAGGATAAGTATCAAATTTTTGTGAGCATTGTCTATAATTTTCAATATCAAAGAAATAACCGTTTATTACAAGTTTAAAACTATAACTCTTACTAATATTTTCAAATATCGTAACCAATTGTTCTTTACTTATATTATCATCACAGTAGATTGCCTTTACATACATACCGCTAACATTGTGCTTTTTAACAAACTCTTCAATTGATAAATTTGTATTGATTTCAGGCTTAATATCCGTAACTATTTCAACATCAACCGCACAGTCTATGTTATATTTATTAAAACTCTCTACAATATCATTTTGAACTTTATATGTCATAATATTGCTCACATAATCATCTGTTACATTGCCGTCATTATCTATTACAGCTGTAAACATCAGTTTAGGGGTATCTTTCGGATGCACATAAAGTGTTGCGGAATTAGTATCTATTCTGTTTCCTATGTATTCAGCCTCAAACTCCTCGTTGTATTTTTCATTCAGCCTTTCGCATACTGTATTTGCCGTAGTCTTGTTGAAAGTGCCGAGCATTGAGCAAGCACCCATTGATAAAGAAAATCCTAATGTTAAAGTTAAAACAACTGCCTTTCCTATAAATTTTATCATTTTATTTCTCCCAACTTTTTGAAAATATAGTATTGTTTTTAATTTTATAAATATTACATTAGTTTCAAATAAGCTGTTGGAATCATATCTATCATATCGGTTGGCAACATTGATATTTTACCGAGTTTTTCTGCGGCAAAGTCGCCGATTGTGCCGTGAAGAAATACTCCTGCCGCTGCTGCATTGATAGGGGATGCACCTTGAGCAAGCAGTGAGCCGATTATTCCTGACAAGACATCACCGCTGCCTCCGGTTGCCATTCCCGAATTGCCTGTGTGATTAATATAAACTTCACCGTCAGGTGATGCTATTATTGTTCCCGCACCTTTTAAAACAGTTACTACACCGAATTTTTTTGCAAAATTAATCGCAGTATTTTCTCTGTTTGAATTAACCGTCTTTGGAGTTGAATGTAAAAGTCTTGCCATTTCGCCGGGATGAGGTGTAATAATGGCAGGCGCTTTTAAATTTTTAAGAATTTCCGGTTTATTGCAAATGCAGTTCAATGCGTCGGCATCAATCACAAGCGGCTTTTCGCAATTTGTAATTACAGATTGTACTAAATTTTTTGTGTCATCACAAACCGAAAGTCCGCAGCCTATTACTACGGCAGAAGATTTTTCGCACATTTCAAGCAAAAAATCGGTGTTTTTACTTGAAATTACACCGTTTGAAGTTTCTTCAAGCGGATAATATACGCTTTCAAGAATATTTGTTGCACAGACAGGATAAATGCTTTTCGGTACGGCAATTTTTAATAAACCGATTCCGCATCTTAAGGCTGCCTTACCTGCCATAATTGCAGCGCCTGCCATTCCGTAACTGCCGCAAATGCACAGTAAACTGCCGAGAGTACCTTTATTGGAGTCATCGGGACGGTTAAAAACAGCCTTGTTAAAAAGCAATCTATCTGTTTCTTTCATAATTTAGCCTCTTTTGTAAAAAATCTTGAGTACAATGTCTTTCTTAAGATGACCTTTCATTGCATTGAGAATTTTCTCGTTAGGCGCAAATACAAGCAAAGTTTTGCCGTATGCCGCAGAATTAAAAACAGCATAATAGTTGTTTTCGTCATTAATATCGGCACAAGCCTCAATGCGCTTAGCAAATCGCATTGTATCAATTACTTTTTCATCTTTGTCAAGAATTTCAATGTCACTTATCTGCAGTTTGCACATTGTTTTCCTTTTTCTTAGAGCAATAATCTTTGAAACCTCAATAATTCCGCCTGAAACCGAATATTCATATTCTACACGCTGAATACTGAAAACATACCAAACTATGTATATTCCTATAAGGAAAATAAAAAACGCCACATAGATAAGGTAAGCAAGGTTGAGCGGATATGCAAGCGCAATGCAAAGGGCGGGAATTGTTATAAGCAATGCTACCGATAAAATTTTAATGATAAGCTGTTTTGGCTTTTTAGCTCTTTTTACAAGCTGTTCGTTAAATATTTCCAATTTTTTTACTCCTTTTTTAAGTAGATTAATAGTATAATAACATAATAAGCGTTTTTTTTCAATAAAACTATTGCAAAATCAAAAAGAAAATGATATTATACTAATGATAACACGCTGACGAAGAGAGTAGCGTTTTTTATGCCGAAAAGAGAGCAATGTCAAGGCTGAAAGCATTGTGCGGCGGAAATTGCGTGAAGTTCACTTCCGAGTGGTGAGGCTGAAATAACAGTAGGTTTCAACGGCTGACTCCGTTACAGGTCGGGAAGTGTTTGCTTCTTTAAGCAAAAATCAGGGTGGTACCACGGATATTATTCGTCCCTGCGTAAGTGATTACGCAGGGATTTTTATTTTTACGGAGGTATGTATGAACGAGAAAATCATAAGCCTTATGGGCGAAATCAACGCCAAGGTTTCAGAAATTTCTGATCTTGTCGAGCTTGACAAGATCAGAGTTGCTTATCTTGGTAAAAAGGGCAGTATTACTGCACTTTTAAAGGGTATGAAAGATCTTTCTCCAGATGAGAAAAAGGCTTTTGGCTCTGAAGTAAACCAGCTTAAGGCTATGGCGAGCGAAAAGATTGAGCAGAAAATCGAAGAACTTAAGAAGAAAGAGGTAGAAAGAGAAATTGCCTCTATGCGTCCTTTTGATATTACCGCTCCGTCAAATATTGTAAAAGGCTCATATCATCCAATCACACTTGTACAAAGACAGTGTGAGGCTATTTTTAAATCAATGGGCTTTACTGTAGAAGATTATTCTGAAATTGTAACCGATTACGAATGTTTTGAGTCACTTAACATTCCTAAGCATCACCCTGCAAGAGATATGCAGGATACTTATTATCTTGATAACGGTCAGCTTTTGAAGTCACAGACTTCTGCCGCACAGAACGCCATTCTTAAAAAATACGGTAAAAACCTTATTGAAAACGGTGTGCCGATTAAGGCAATTTTCCCGGGCAGATGTTTCAGAAATGAGGCAACCGACGCTTGTCACGAAAACACATTCTTCCAGATGGAGGGTGTAATGGTTGACAAAAATATTTCAATTTCAAACCTTATCTTCTTTATGAAAACTATGCTTTCGGAAGTTTTCCAAAAAGATATTAATGTACGATTAAGACCCGGATTTTTCCCATTCGTTGAACCGGGATTTGAGCTTGATATCAGTTGCCTTATCTGCGGCGGCGAGGGTTGTCCTTCATGTAAGCACAGCGGTTGGCTTGAGCTTTGCCCATGCGGTATGATTCATCCGAATGTACTTCGTGAGGGCGGTATTGACCCGGACGAATACACAGGCTTTGCATTTGGTCTTGGTCTTACAAGACTTGCAATGATGAAGTACGGCATTAAAGACATCAGAGATTTGAACAGTGGCAGCTTAAAGGCATTGTCACAGTTTACAGACGATAAGTAAGGGGGAGAGTAGTAATGTTTTTATCAATGAACTGGATTTCAGACTTTGTTGATTTATCGGGACTTGACAAGGTTGAGCTTATACATCAGTTTTCTCTCTCTACAGCCGAGGTGGAAAACGAAATTTTCTTCAAGGGTTCAGAATTAAGCGGTGTTGTTGTAGCTGAAATTAAATCAATTGAAAATCACCCTGATTCTAAGAAACTGCACTTACTCAAGGTTGACGCAGGTGAAAGCGAACTTGTTGATGTAGTTTGCGGTGCACCAAATGTAAGAGTAGGTATGAAAACCGCTTTTGCAAAGGTTGGCGCTAAACTCGGTGAAATTACCATTGCACCTCGTCCACTCGCAGGTTATACTTCATACGGTATGTGCTGCAGTGAAGCGGAAATCGGAATCAGTGACGATAATTCGGGTATTATGGACATCACAGATGATGTTGCAAACGGTACAGATATTAAAGAAGTTTACCAGATTGACGATATAGTTTTTGAAGTTGACAATAAGTCACTTACAAACCGTCCTGACCTTTGGGGACATTACGGTATTGCAAGAGAGTTTGCCGCACTTTCGGGCAGAGCATTAAAGCCGCTTGAGGTTGAAGATCTTACTCCGTACAATGAGCTTGCAAAGGTTGATATGAAGATTGAAGATCCGCTTTGTCAGCGTTACAGCTGTTTGCAGGTTGAGAACATCAAGAGAAATGTAAGCCCCGTAAATATGAGAATCAGACTTTACTACTGCGGTCTTCGCGGTATTAATTTCCTTGCTGACCTTACAAACTATCTTATGCTCGAAATGGGTCAGCCAATGCACGCTTTTGACTCAAGAAAAGTAGAGAAAATTCGTATTAAGCGTTTTGACAAGCCTTTTGTATTCCGTACACTTGACGGTGTGGACAGAAACATTGACGAAAATACACTTATGATTTGTAACGATAATACTCCTGTTGCAATCGCAGGTATTATGGGAGGCCTTGATTCGGAAATTGTTGACGATACAACAACTCTTACACTTGAGTCTGCTACATTTAATGCAGTATCGGTTCGTAAGTCAACAGTAAGACTTGCTCACAGAACAGACGCATCTATTCGCTACGAAAAGTGTCTTGACCCTGAAATGACAACTGTTGCAATCGCAAGATTTGTTAAACTTTTAAAGACATATGACAGCGATATTAAGGTGGTTTCAAGCCTTACAGACGAGTATGCTTTCCACTATGAAAAGATTACTCTTGAATTTGACAAGGCATTTGTTGACCGCTATACAGGTATTGAAATCAGCAACGAAAGAATCGTAAAAACTCTTGAAAGCCTTGGATTCGGTGTGCAGCTTGCAGGTGATGATTTCACAGTAACCGTTCCGTCATGGAGAGCTACAAAGGATGTTACAATCAAGGCTGACATCATTGAGGAAATCACAAGAATTTACGGTTATGATAACTTTGCCGTCCATACAACCCGTTCACCTCTTTATCCTGTAAGAACAGGCGAGTTAAAGAGTAATGAAGATAAAATCAAGGATATTCTTGTTCAGAGATATAATCTTCATGAAGTCCATTCATATGTATGGGCATATAATGACGAGCTTAAAGCACTTGGCATTGAAGTTGAAAACAATGTTAAGCTTGCAAACGCTACTAACCCTAACATTGAAACAATCAGAAATTCAATTATTCCTACACAGCTTTGTCAGGTTAAGTCAAATACTTCGTATTCAAATGATTTCGGTATTTTTGAAATTGGCAGAGTTGTAAAAGGCCTTGACGAAAACAACCTTTGCATTGAGCAGAAAAAACTTGCAATCACACTTTTCAGCAAAGTTAAGAATATTAAAACACTTTACTTTGAGCTTAGAGATATGCTTGTTGTACTTTCAGAGGACATTAAGCACAAATCGCTTGGCTTTAAGAAAGCAGAGCCGACACACAGCTATGAACACCCTGTGAACCTCTACACAATTATGATTGACAATGAGGAAATCGGTACAATCGGTATTGTTCACCCGACTGTGGGCAAAAAGCTTGACAAGAAAGCAAGCGTGGTATTTGCTGAGGTTGATATGAATGCATTTACCGATGCGCAGACCGCTCCGATCGTTTACGATGAGCCGTCAAAATTCCCGCCGATTGATTATGATATCAGTGTAGTTGTTCCTGAAAAACTTTTCTTTGAGGATCTAAGCAAGTGCTGGATCGGAAAGGGCGAGGGTATCTTAAAGGGTACAAAAATTGTTGATACCTACGATACAGACACAGTACACAGTATCACAATCAGATTTGAATTTTCATCAGCCGAGAGAACTCTCTCATCAGCAGAGGTTCAGACTGTAATGGACGAAATCATTGCAGAACTTGCAAAAATCGGTGCAAATTTAAGATAATAAATTAAAACAACCGACCGTAATTAAATTTTACGGTCGGTTTTGCTGTATTGTTATATTGACAGTAAAAGAAATGATTTAAAAATAAAATATATGAAAAATTTACATATTATAAAAAGAAAACTACCGCAAACAATACTATTGCGGAAGGAAATCAAGAGGTTGAACCTGACGCTTAAAATATAAAATTAACTAAAAAATAATTAACAAAGGAGAAAACCAATATGTCAAGCAATAACAATCAGCTTAATGTACCACAGGCAAAGGAAGCAATGGAACGCTTTAAGATGGAATGTGCAAACGAAGTGGGCGTAAACCTTAAACAGGGTTATAACGGCGACTTAACATCAAGAGAAGCCGGTTCGGTAGGCGGACAGATGGTTAAAAAGATGATTGAATCATACGAAAACAGTATGAAATAATTTGATTTAATAAATAAATCATAAAAATATATCGGGGCATATGGCAACAGCTGTATGCTCCGATGTTTATTATGCAATATTATTCTTAAAATATCAGTTGATTTTCAAATTATGCTCTTTTATGTACTCCAAAAGTGCTCTGCAACCATTGTCAATGTCGGTGTAAGTAACATCAAAATTGCCTGTGTACCATGGATCTGCCACATCTCGTGAATAATTGGTAAACTCAAGCAGGCGGTGAATTTTCTTTTCATTGTCAAAACCGACTATCCGCTGTAAATTGCGCAAATTCATAGAATCCATAGCAATTATGTAATCATAATTTTTGTAATCGTCTTTGGTAATCTGCACAGCATGGTGTGAGGTGAACGGAATGTTCATTTCTGTTAATTTTGCCTTTGTTCCACGATGAATACCGTTGCCGATTTCCTCCGTACTTGTCGCAGATGAATTAATTAAAAATTTATCGGCAAGCTTGTTATCCGCAACAATTTTTTTCATTACAAATTCCGCCATAGGTGATCGGCAAATATTCCCATGGCACACAAACATTATCCTTATCATAACAAAATTCCTCCCGATTTGCCGTAATATGCCGTGATTTGCAAGGGCGAATTGAGTATAACAGGAATGAGTATCACTTTTAAAATTCCCTCAAAACACGCAAATCAAGGCAAAATGTGGCATATTAGATTTTTCAAAAGTAGTCAAATAGTAGTCAGTTAGGGGGGTGCAGACTACTTCCAAAATCAACCTTATAACGATAACTTTTGAGTAGGGGGGTGCAAAATGGATTTTTGGTTGTTATAATTCTTTATTGGAACTATTGCTACCGATTCAAGCTATCGTTAATGGGGTTAAAAGATGATTTTATTATAGCATAATGATCAATTTGCTACAATGGTGTATGTTTAAATTAAAATATATTTTTAATAACGATAACGGTTGAATTTAGCAAGTATTAACATAATTGAAGTTAGAGAACCTTTAAATTTTATGCTTGTATTTTGAAATTAATTGATATTTAAAAGTAGTACAATATAGCCAAAAATTGATATAATAATTATGAAAAAGCACTAATACTTTGCGATTTATCAAAAAAACTATTTGACTATTATTGACATATAATTTATATGATGTTAAAATTCATATATATTATTGTCAACACTTGTTTTTTAGTTGTTGATTTGTGAGAGGAAGTTTTGCTTGATATGACTTTGGAACAGAAAAAACATCAAGAAGAATATTATAAAGCTAAAAACAGATATGAAAATGCTACATACGAGAAACGACGTGCGGAAAATGAAATAATCGACATAAGAAATCGTAAGCCTCAACTGATTAACAAAATAAATCAGTTGAATGCTGAGAAAAAATGTAATTTGACATCATTAGAAGAAATATCAAAATCAGTAAAAACTAATGGCTCATTTGAACAAAGCATTAAGGATACTGAAACCAAACTTGAAACTGCATCAAATGGGTTTCTTGCTATTGGAGAGTCATCCTTAGGAAAACCTCAAAATTTGACAACTGTTTTTGATGGTGTTAATCGTTCGTCTAAAAACAACATATCTAGTGCTTTTGTAAATTTGAAAAGAACACAAGCGTTAATTAATAATAAAATTAATGATATTAATTCACAAATAAAAAATTTGCAAACAGAACTTGAAAATAAAAAAAGCAGAGAACGTTCTTTGCAGTGTATTGTTAGTGAGAAACAAAGAACTATGAATAATGCCGCTGTTGAAATGGCATATCATAAAAAGCATATGTATTGATTTGAGTGAATAAATTATGGCGACAATAACATTATACAAAGAAAAGGTAAACGGTGTTGGTGGACTGATAGATAATTTGATAAAATCATCAAGTAATTTGGATGTTCAGCTTGGAACACTGAAAAATACTCTTCAAGGTGTTGATAGCAGTACTTGCAATTTGCAGGATACTGTTGATAGTATCAGTTCCTCGTCAAAAAGTGAAAAATCAAAAATCGAAGATTTAAAAAAGTTAAATAATAAGCTTAGCGAATTCATTGAGACTGCATCAAGAAAAGATTCAGCGGCAGAAGAGGAAATAAAGAAATCAAAAGAAGATTTTTACACAAAGTATTCCTATCTGAAACCTGAATGCGAAAAAAGTGTTATTGAACACATTTGTGATGGTGTACAGTCGGCAATTGAGTGGTGTAAAGAGCATTGGAAATTATTAGTTACAATAGTTTTAGTGGTAGCTGCAATTGCTGTTATCGTATTTACGGCAGGAACAGCAATAGGTCCAATTGCTGCCGTAGCTGTAGCTGCCTCAAAAGGAGTGTTGATAGGAACAGCAGTAGGAGGATTAAGCGGTGGAATTTTTAATACCATCGCAGGGAAATCTTTTTTTGACGGATTTGAAGAAGGTGCATTTAGTGGAGCCATATCTGGTGCTATAGCTGGTGGTTTATGTTCTTGGCTATCTGGTGCTGGTGAAATTGCATTATCAATTCCAAAACAAATGTTGGTGGGTGGATTTGGCGATGTTGGTGCCTCCATTATTAATGATTTTGGTGATATTATTATAAAAGGGAAAAATATGTCTTTCACAGATATCTTGATTAATGCTGGCTTTTCTTTTGGTGTAGGTGCTTTGTCTACAGGTGCAACAAATTATTTGGGTAATAGATTCCCATTACGAATAAGAGGAATAAACAAAGGTAGAGGAAGTTGGGAACATGTTTGGAAAACGCAATCAATTAGATCTTTTAGACACAGGAGTCGAGTCAATATAAAGACAATTATGAAAGGTCTAGGAGCTGATTTTATCAATGGTATATGGGATTATGGTTTTGAAGTGCCTAAAGGTATTTTAGGAAATTTAAAAGATAGTCTTGTAGAATAATTTTCACATAGGTGAGCGTTATGGAAAATTTAGAAGTAAGATTTTTTAAAAAAGATTTAGTAGGATTTGGGTTGATATATTTTGTATTTACAATACTATGTGTTGTAATGTTCGTAATTGGTTATAATTTTGCATTAAGCTTGATTTTTGCCATCTTTTTATTTATTACGAGCATAATGGTAATCCTATCCACTTGTTTGTTTAGGATTAGAGTTATAGGAGATAACTTTAAAGTCAGAACGAAATTTGGACAAAAATATGAATTTAGTATTTCTGATATTCAAAAAATAAAATATATCAAACATAATAATATAAAGCGTGGTCCGCAGTACGCTTTGGTTATAACTGCTGGAAATAAAGAACTGGAACTGAACAAGCAAATGGAAGGTTTTGATATTATGGTAGAATACCTTTTGAAAAAATATGCTGATGGGAAAATAGATAATAAAGTAATGTCGAAATATTGTAAAAATTCATTAAGCAAGATAAATATTTGATAGAAGAAAGCAAAATAACTTATAAAAATAGCAAATAATTTCATAAAAGAATAAAAATTAGACATTATCTTGTTAAGATTATTTTTGTAGGAGGTTTCAAGTGGCGACAATAACACTATACAAAGAAAAAGTCAATGGTGTTGGTGGACTGATAGATAATTTGATAAAATCATCAAGTAATTTGGATGTTCAGCTTGGAACACTGAAAAATACTCTTCAAGGTGTTGATAGCAGTACTTGCAATTTGCAGGATACTGTTGATAGTATCAGTTCCTCGTCAAA